>JBKEGM010000322.1:0-3666 GCA_046710005.1 Natrialbaceae archaeon | reverse complement strand
CAGTCGGAACCGAGGACTGAGCAGGGCGGGAGTGAATCGCGTAAGCCCTGGTGAGAAGCCGCCGAGTTACTGCTGGTCTTGAGTCTCCAACGCTTCAAGACCTGCTTCTAACACCTCTGCATACGCTTCTGAAAGCTCCAAGTCATTCGCCTCCGCGTAATCTTTCAGACGACCGTGCAATCCATAGGAAAGGTCAATTGCTGGCCTCATTCGACTCTCCCGTACTTCTCGTAGCAGTTTTCGGCATGGTGCGGGTTCTCCTCTTTGCACTCGGGGCAGACGAACAGGTAACTTTCCGGCTTCTTCCCATGCTTTTCTTCAAACCGCTCTCCTGCGGCCTGTCGGTCCTCGAAACAGCCAATCAAGTCAACGGTTGTCCAATCGTCTGTCTCTCCACAGATGTAACACGTAAGCGGTGTGTCAACGGTCATGTCTCACAAGACTTATTTGACGAGAGGACGTGAAAAGAATTGTGGCATGAAGCGTACTAACACGTTCGCCGTGCGACCGCTCACCGACGAGGATGAGCAGGTGCTACGGGACCTGTTGGACGCTTCCGCCGCTCTCTGGAACGAAATCAATTACGAACGCCTCATGCGCTACAACGACGAGGACGGCTTCGAGGGCGAAGACGTGTGGGGCGCCGATACCGGCGCTCTCGAAGGCAAATACAAAGACGTTCTCGGCGCGTCCACCGCCCAGACTGTCCGGCGAGCAAACACCGAAGCGTGGCGGTCGTTCTTCGAGAACAAGAAAGCGTACCACAACGAGTCAAACACGTCGGTTACGGAACACCCGGAACCACGGTATCTCAGTGGAAGTCCGGTCGGAAGCATGGACCAGTCAAGAGTGCCCGCAGTGCGGTTCGACAGACCGGACGACACGGCATCAGGACACGCTCGCCTGTCCGTGTGGGTTCGAGGGGCACGCCGACCTTACGGCTTCAGAAACGTTCCTGAGACGGCACACAGAGAAGGCAGTCAGGCCGATGGCACGGCCCGTGCGGTTCGAGTGGGACGACCACAACTGGTCGGGGATACCAGACCCTCAGGAAAGTCTCAAAGAACAGCGCACAGACCCGAGTACCGTCCACCGTGACGGGAATGTTGCCTCCGGGGAAGCTTAGACGGGCTGAGACTCCCACGGAGGAAACCGCGCCGTTCACGGCGGGGAGGATGTCATCGAACGACGTCTTCCGGCGGGTGAATGACGTCGTATCCCCCGTCAGTTGCGGCCCGTTCCCCCTCGACGGAAACGATTGCCCAGTCGTAGGGCGGCTTGTCCTCGAGCAGTTTCTGTCGGAGGTCCTGGGCGGTCTCAGTATAGGTTACGAAACAACGAAGATTCCCCGTTTCGGGCGTTTCGGGCACGTCTTCCGTCGCCGTCACGCGCACCGACTTCCACTCGCGGTCGGCACGGAACTCGCGGCCGTCACCCGAGATGGTGTACCCCAGTTGGTCGAAAATCGATCTGGCTCGATCGGCGAGTTGGTCGTTGGCAGGACCCATTCCCCGGTATATACCGCTCCCTCAGTAATAAGGGTAATCACCTGACAGTTGCTCGGGATGAACGACAGTCGTCGAATCTTGGGCCCCTTCGCTGAACGAACGAAACCTTCGCTGCGAGAGGGTGTGCGCCAGGCTACATCGACACGCTCATTGAATCGCCGGTGCACGCTTCGACCGATGGGGACGCGGGTGTTACACTACTCGGACGTCGAGAACGCGTACGACGACCCGGTTCGGATCGGTCGTCTCGCTGGACTAATCACGTCACTGCGCGATCCGTCGACCATCGTCGTGGGGACCGGGGACAACACCAGTCCCGGTGTGCTCGCGCTGGTGACCGAGGGTCGTCAGTCGTTGGACTTCTTCGGCGCCGTCGAACCGGACCTCGAGGTGTTCGGCAATCACGACTTCGATTACGGTCCCGACCGGATCCTCGATATCGTCCGGGAGTCGCCACAGACCTGGCTGAGCGCTAACGTTCGACGGAACGGGGGCGTGTTCGGTACCGAGACCGGCGTCAGGCCATGGACGGTCCTTGAACGCGACGGCGACCGTGTCGGCTTCCTCGGTTTGACCGATCCCGCCACTGGGTCACTCAATCCCAATGCGACGGGACTCGAGTTCACGGACCCGATTCGTGTCGCGCGGGACGCAGTCTCCGCGCTGCGGGATCGTGGTGTGGATCACCTCGTCGTCCTTTCGCACCTGGGCGCTGCAGACGAGGATCTTGCGGCGGCTCTGGACGTGGACGTCGTGCTCGGCGGACACGTTCACTCCGAGCGAATCAAGCGTGTCGATGGCACGCTCCTCACTCGACCCGGGGTCAACGGCGAGGTCGTCCTCGAAATCGACCTCGACGATAATCCGACTGTCTCCCGACACGAGGTTGATGATGCGCCGGTCCACAACGGCGTCGCCGACGCGCTCCGGGACCGCATGTCCGCAGCCGACCTCGACGAGGTCGTGGGGACAGTTGCGGAGCCCATTGATCGCTCTGAAGAAACCGTTTTCCGGGGAGAGAGCCGGGTTGGGAACTTCGTCGCCGACGCGTACCGCTGGATGATGGGAGCCGACGTCGGGCTCCAGAACAGCGGCGGCATCCGGTCCGGGGAACCGCTTGATGGCGCGGTGACGCTGGCGGATCTGATTTCGATCGTTCCGTTCGAGGAACCGGTCGCGGTGGCCGAACTGACGGGGACCGAGCTCCTCGATACCTTTCGTCAGGCGGACGGGTCGCGAGTAGCGTTCGGTGAGTCATCATGGTGGCATGCCCATGTCAGCGGCGCACGGATCGTCTGGGACCCCGAATCGGGGGCGCTGCAGGGGGCGACGGTCGGCGGTGAACCGATCGACTCGGCGGCGACCTATACCGTTGCGACGACGCGATACCTGTTCCACAGCGATCACGAATTCCCCGCCATCGATGAACGACATCTCGTCGAAGCAGGTCCGATCCAGTACGAGTCGCTGGTGGAGTTCGCTACCACGAAGGGGATCGATCCCTCGATCGAGGGACGAATCGTGCACGAGCCAAGGGATTGACGAGGCCCGATCTGACGCGGGGGTGGGATCTCTCAACAACTACCGGCCCAACTGGTCGAGTATCGCCAGGCGGCACCATGGGAAACCGCGGCACCCGGAAAGGCTTTATCCCGTGGACGGCCGAGGTTCTTTCGTGAGCAATTCGGAAGTCGTGGTGGTTCCGGTCCGCTATCCGCTCTCCGAGCACTCGGAGCGGACGCTCCGCCGGGCCTTCGAAATCGCCGACGATCGCGATGCCGCACTGACGGTCCTTCATATCAACCTCTACCAGCAGGGCAAAGACGTCCAGCTGACGGACCTGAAGCACGCGGTCGAACGGAAGTTTGGATACCTCGAGAACACGCGGTATGCGATCCGGGATGGCTTCGTCGTCGAGGAGAGCATTCTCGAAGAGGTCGCCAGCGAAGGCGCGGACGTCGTCGTCATCGGCCACAAGCAGAAGGGCCGATGGCGTCGCATGCTCAACAAATTGTTCGATAACCCCGACATAGAAGCGTATCTGCGGCAACGGCTCGACATCGAGATCGAAACCGTTGCTCCGCCAGAGGCTTAAAAAGCGCAAGTCGCCATTTTCATGGGCCCCTGTCGGGTCCGTCGTTCGAACCGCCCGGATTGC
>JBKEGM010000321.1:0-3721 GCA_046710005.1 Natrialbaceae archaeon | reverse complement strand
CAACGAAATCGGGTCTTCTGAAAAAAAGCCGGAAAAATGGGCGTGCTATTCGCTCCATACAGTCCGATATATACCGGCAATGAAACCGTTTATATGGTGGGTGATTATATTAGATAACCGATGGTCCAAACCGGCGATACTGCACCAGGTTTTACCGCACCGCTTGCAAACGGCGACGTAGAAACATTCTCACTCTCGGATCACCGTGAGGAAGCGCCACTCGTACTGGCGTTTTTCCCCGGGGCGTTCACCGGCGTTTGCACGAACGAGATGGTGGCATTTCGGGAAAAGTTGTCCGAGTTCGAGGAGGTAGGCGCGACCGTGTACGGAATCAGCGTCGACTTGCCGTTCGCTCTCAACGAGTTCCGGGAGAAGCACGATCTCCCCTTCGGCCTGATTAGTGACTTCAATCGCGAACTTATCGACGCCTACGACGTCCGAATGGATTTCGAAGACCTCGGTCTTCAGGGTATCGCGAAACGCTCCGTGTTCGTCATTGACGAAACTGGGGACGTGACTTGGACGTGGGTCAGCGAAGACGCTGGGGTCGAACCGGATTACGACGCTGTCCGAGCTGCAGCCGAAGACGCTGCCGAGTGAGGTCGGTTCCAGACGGTCCCGGCCCGACGGGCTTTTTCCGTCGGCGTTCGAGAACGGGATATGGACGACCTCGTCGACGACGAGGATCAGCAGTACGATCCCGCGGCCGACCACGTATTTCCTGACGATCGACTCAACGAAGTCTTGGAGTTCGTCGCTGAGGACCCTGAGATTCAAACGTATCTACAGGCACAGAACGTTAATCCGGTTACCCGGATGGGGTACAACGATCATGGCGAGATTCACGTTCGGATTGTTCGGGATCGGGCCCTCTGCCTTTATGAACTCCTGAAGGCGGCAGATATCGAGTTCAACGGTGCCGGTGATCACCCCGAACTCGAACCTGTTGACGAGCCGGTAATCATCGCGCTCGCGGCCACCCTCCACGACATCGGTCACGTCGTTCATCGTGATGAGCACGTTTACTACTCGATTCCGTTAGCCTCGAACGTCCTTGACCGAATCCTTCCTGAATTCTACGATCAGCCAGCTGCTGTTCGAATGAAGGGTGAAATTCTGCACGCGATCCTCTGTCACCACACGCCGGAGGATCCACTCACGACGGAAGCGAGCGTTATCCGCGTTGCCGACGCGCTCGACATGGAGCGAGGCCGATCGCGTATGCCCTACGAGAAAGGTGGACGGGGGATCGATACCATTTCGAGTCAAGCCATTCGCGAAGTATCGGTCGTCGACGGCAAGGGCACCCCCGTAATGGTCGAAATCGAGATGACGAACGCCGCAGGCGTCTATCAGGTCGACAACCTGCTCAAAGATAAACTCAGAAATTCAGGGCTCGAAGAGCACATCCGTATCGTCGCCGTCAATCGCAAGGAAACCCGGGAAGAGGGCGGCCAACTCGTCGAACGGATCGAACTCTAACGAACTGTTCCCGACAGCATGCTCGGTCGGGGATTTGAACCGATTGCGAGACGGTCGCCCTCGCTCCACTCGGGCGCTGCGACTCGCGTGTTCAAATCCACTTCAGGAGAATCCTGTCGCTCACGAACTTGTTCGCGACAGCATGCTCGGTCGGGGATTTGAACCCCGGTCATCGGCTCGAAAGGCCGAAATGATTGGCCGGACTACACCAACCGAGCGGACTGCGATCTCAACTTCCGGGTATAGTCGTTTAACGCTTTCGTTCCTGTCGCACCTCTGTCGGGCGATTCATGCCCACGTGTGGCGAGATCAGCCTGCAGGTGGCCGCTCTGGAACTGTTTTCGCTCCCTGGTGAGAGGCATCGAGTGCCCGCACGCTTATTTCCTTCCCGGGAGACCCCGTCACGTATGAAGGAGGTACGATTCCGTGATCCGAGCGGTGCAGTGCGAATGGGCGAGTGGCACGGCGATGCCGTCTCTTTCGGTGGTGCCAGGTACGACCTCGAGGAAATTGACGTCCTCCCGCCTACCGACCCGGAGAAAATCGTCTGTATCGGTCGAAACTATGCCGATCACGCGGCCGAAACCGACAGCGAGGTCCCCGACCGGCCATTGCTCTTTCTCAAACCGCCGAATACCGTCGCTGGTCACGGCGATACGATCGTTCCGCCGGCCGGCAAGGAGCGAATCGATTACGAGGCGGAACTCGCCGTTGTGATCGGCAAACAGTCTCGCCACGTCCTCGCCGCTGAGGCGATGGACGTCGTGGCGGGGTTTACTGTCCTGAATGACGTTTCGAACCGGGACGACCAGCGGCGAGAGCAAAACTGGGTTCGCGGGAAGGCTTTCGACGGAGCGGCTCCGATGGGGCCCGTCGTGGCGCCGCCGGACGACGTTCCCGAGGATGCAGCCATCGAACTCCGCGTCGACGGCGACCTTCGCCAGGAGGGCACACGGGCGGACATGGTGTTTTCCGTCCCCGACCTCATCGCGGAGATAACGGCTTACGTCACCCTCGAACCGGGCGACGTCATTGCGACGGGAACGCCCTCAGGTGTCGGACCGCTCGAGGATGATGACCACGTGGCGATCGAGATCGAAGGAATCGGGACGTTGGAACACGATGTCAGGATTCCCTAATCGAATTATTGTATACTCGATTTTTGAAAACATTGGAAAATGGGCTCTCGACCCTCAGCCAGTCGGAAGAGATTAAACTGCACCGGTCAAATTTTGGAGTGGATGATTCAGGTCCTGGACAATTCGACGGGCGGTGGGTACATGGCGGATGAAATCGCCAAACGCCTCCCCGACTCGGAGGTCTTTAACTACCCGAACGAGGACGGCGACCCGAGTATAGAGGGCGTCGAAGCGCTGGTCATCGGTGGGAGCGAAGTCGGCATGTATGACGAACCCGACGAACCGTGGATCTCCGATGAGAAGGCGTTCGTACAGGATGCCATCGATCGGAGGATCCCGATCCTGGGCATCTGTTTCGGCCATCAGCTTCTCCACGAGATGCTGGGCGGCACCGTCGTCGACAGCGGCGTTTCCCGGTACCACCTGGTCAGGGCGTCGTTTGACGACGACGAGTTGCTAGCGGGCGTCGATTCAATCGTCCCGGTGCTGCATTCCGACGTCGTCACGGAACCCGCCGACACGCTGGAAACGATCGGTCGGACCGATTACAACGACTATTTCGCCTCCCGGCACCGCGATCTTCCTCTCTGGACCGTCCAGTACCACCCCGAATTCACGCCGGACATCGTCGACGAGTACCGTGAGCACTGGGAGGAAAACGAACTCTCGTTCGAGGATTCGACGGCCCCGCAGACGCTTGAAAATTTCTCCCGGATCGTTTCGGTGTAACGTTGGGGCACGTCAGATTCGCAACAGGAATGTCCGGAGTTCTTTGCGGGCAGCCTCGAACTGATCCCGGAAGACGGTGTGACCAGCCCCTGGGACGTGGACGAGACGCCCGTTTACGAGCCGGTCGCCCGCGTCGAGGTCTTCGACGCGTCGTTCAGGCTCGGCGTCGGACTTCAAAACGAGGGTTGGACGCTCGATTTCGGTGAAGGCGTCCGGAAGGAACGGATATCCTTCCCGGGCGATTGCGGTGATCTGTGGCGAACACTCGCTCCTGGCCTGGGCGACTCGTCGGGCGAGTTCCGGGTCGAGGTCGTCCTGATCGACAGTGATCTCGTCCATCGACACGGCGGCCCACTCATCGAGTCGGTTGC
>JBKEGM010000320.1:0-3727 GCA_046710005.1 Natrialbaceae archaeon | reverse complement strand
TCGACATGGCGTGGCTGACTCCGCTCTCGCTCACGTCCACCAGCGGATGGAGTTCGCACACGCAGAGTTCGCCATCGGCCGCCACCAGGGCTCGCGCTAACCGGTAACGGGTGTCGTTTGCCAGCGCCGAAAACATGGAGACGTCTTCCTCAACCTGGTCCGCTTCGACGACGTCTTGGAGGCGCTTCAATTCCGCGAGCCGTCCCTCAACGTCTTCGGTCCGACACTCCTCGAGTTCGTCCTCGAGGTACCGCCGGAGACGCTCGGCTGACCGTTCCATTGGTATAGTTGAACAATTTCTCAACTATTCGGATAAGGTTTTCCGAATCCGTCGAATGGCGGTGCCAGGGGCGGCCCATCACACAGCATTCAAGTTCGGTTCCCACTACGTATGAAACAATGTCAGGGACTGCAACCGGATCGTCGGTCGTTTTCGCGCGACTGGGCGGGAATTCGAGTCGGGTGGGGACGGTAGGTGGTCGCCGGTGAGCCTTTCTCCGATAGCCGAAGCTGGGATTATCGTCGGGATTGTCATCGTCGGAATGGCCATTGAGGGCTTCAGCGATGTGCAACAAACACGCGACTCGTTGACGTCACGGCAACGGATGATCATCGCAGCCCTCGCGATCGGCGTCGCCTGGTATGCTCTGTTCTTTGAATTGTTCCCGTCGATGCCGATCAGTGAGACGATCGTTGCCGTGGCGATCGCTGTGGCGCTGTGGATTGGTTTACCGTTTCTCTTCGCCCGAGCGTACGGCATTGACGTGGTGGAACAGGACCATGGCTTGCGTGTCGGGGCCCACTATCGTCCGACGAGTGACGCGACCGAGCCAGGGGTGTACCGCGTCGTCGGAATCTCGGACGAGGTGGTCCTCCTCCGACTCACGGACGACGAGGACCGACGAATTCACACGGGGGAGATCATTCGCGTCCCGGAAGACGTACTGGAGTCTTCCTTCGACCCCGCACCGAACCCAGACGATTGAGGGAGGGTTTCGGGGTCCGCGAGGACACGGTCCCTCGTTGCGGAGGATTTTCCGACGGCAACGAGTTCTACTGCGCCGAGGTCTCCGGACGTCGAGTTGGAAACGGGGATCAGGGTTTCCAAATCGCCGTGTCGGCAGGGTCCTCGACCGCCTCGGGGACATAACCGTCCTGTCTGGGTTTCTGGAGTGAGTGGTTCCCAGTGGAGGCGTTCGCTTGGCCAACCAGAGTGTCGACACATTGCGGCGCTACCGGCCCCGTTTAAAATATCGCTGGCATACCAGGCAAAGGAATTCCCATTGTCACCGGTTACCACAGGTTGCAGGCACGATACCATTCACCCCGACCCCGCCTGCAACCGGAACGAGAGGCATCGAGCACAAAGCCCTACGCATTTCCCACCCCCTTCCTTCGCGGCCGGTGCTAATTCGTAGTGGCGCGACTGCGTCAAACCTTCGTCCCCGATCCACCCGAATTTATGTCGGTCTTCAGATGGGTAATCACCCGGTTGTGCGATCTCGGGTTCGGTCTCTGACCCGGTAGCGATAACTCACCGTCACGCCCGAGCGCTCTGTTTGAGTGATGGAACCGCCGCCTGGGAACGCTCAATCCTCGGTTCTTGACCGAGTAATTGGGAGTTTTTCAGACGATTCAGGGGCTCCGGAATTGAAATCCTCAGCGTCGCACGAGTCATAAATGTGGAGACCGCACGCAGTAGAGGTCCAGAACCGCCTCTTCGATCATGTCCGCCGCACCGGGCGTCACTTGGAACGGACGTGGTCGTGGAAGGCCAGCACTAACATGAAGGCGTTCGTGCCAGTACTCTTGCTTCCGAGAGCCCTGGCGCCTGTATGGCGTCTATTACGCGCTCCCGATTTTTCCAGCAGGATCCGACGGCCGTCGAGCGTGTAAACGCGGAGGACGTCCCGGCGTTCATTCGGGCCGCCGGATACGACTCGGTGTCCGTCGACACGAACACGTCGGTATCGAACGACGGCTTGGCCTTGCGAAATTCTCACTCACGCTTCGGCCGATCCAAGACGGTGACGCCACACTCGCTTTCGAGCAGGAATCCGGCGTGTTCGACGAGATGACGATGCACTACGCCGTCGAATCGACCGGAGAGGGAACTGAACTGGTGGCCAGGACGGAGTCCACCCTCGATTGGGTAACCGGGAGCGTCCTCGACGAAACCGTCGTCCGTGGCTAACGGACGAGCGAGATCGAAACTCAGTTCGACTACGGTGACCGTTACCTCAGGGAGTAGGCCTCGCCGACATCGCAGCGATTTCATTCCATTGGTCGGCCGTCATCGAAAGCAACTGCAAGTCAGGGAAAGTTATCCAGGACTCGATGGTGGACCTTCGCTTCATGATTGGGTCCCTTCCTCGAGGACGTGTCGGTCCCGTCGGGCCCCATCGATTGATGCCGATCGAAACCATTACATTAGTGGACGCTAATATTAGTATATACTAAAATGAACAACGCAGGTGAATCCGGGGATCCCCAGAAACAACGCCGATCGGAAATGGGAGAGCCGTGCTGTGCCGACCCAGTCCACGACCTGTCGGCGGACACCCTATCGGCGGATGTCGAGCGCCTGGCAGCAGCGGGCAACGACACCCGCTACGAGGCGCTTCGGTACGTCGCGGCGGCCGAGGACGGCCTCTGTGTGTGCGACCTCGAGGCCGCCCTTGGGGTGAGTCAGGGCGCGGTAAGCCAGTCGCTGTCGCGGCTCTATACCGCCGGTCTCGTCACCCGGCGCAAGGAGGGCAAGTGGCGGTATTACGAGGCGACGCCGGCCGCGCGCCGCCTGCTCGACACGATGGACGATATCCGGGAGGTGGACGATGACTGACGGCACTGGAGACGCTCCGGAATCGGCGACCGATGAATCGGCGTCGGAAGGTGACCAGGCCGCCCGACGCGAAGGGGTCCGCGATCGATATGGCTCGATCGCCGAATCCGCCGAGGCGGAATCCAGCCCCGACGATTCAGCTTCGTCCTGCTGTGGCGGGTCGACGGACTGTTGCAGTGGCGGTGACGCCGACCAGATGCTGGCCGACGAGATCGAAGCTCGGGGGTACGATCCTGCAGCCGTCGACCGGATCGACACCGAGGTGGGGTCGTTGGGTTGTGGCAACCCGACGGCAATCGCGAACCTCGACCCGGGCGAAACCGTCCTCGATCTCGGGTCTGGCGGTGGGTTCGACTGTTTCCTCGCTTTGGAGGCTGTCGGCACCGACGGGCGGGTCATCGGCGTGGACATGACGCCGGGAATGCTGGAAAAGGCTCGCGACGCGAAGGACCGCAACGACGCCGGAAACGTCGAATTCCGCCTCGGCGAAATGGAGCACCTGCCCGTGGCCGACGAACGGGTCGACGCCGTCATCTCGAACTGTGCGATCAACCTCTCGACGGACAAGGGGCAGGTGTTCAGTGAGATCGATCGCGTCCTGCAACCGGGTGGTCGCCTCGCCGTTTCGGACGTCGTCAGGACCGGGCCCCTGCCCGACGACGCTCGCCTGGATCCTGACGCCTTTGCCGGCTGTATCGCCGGCGCGGTGCCGGTCAATGCGCTTCGACGGCTGTTGGTGGATGCCGGATTTGTCGACATCCGGGTGACCATCGAGGCGGGCAGCGAGTCGTTCATCAGCGACTGGGCCAAGGCGTACGACCCCAGCGAGTTCCTGGCGTCAGCCCGGATCGAGGCCCGGAAACCTGCACCCGATCAGTGAGGTTT
>JBKEGM010000319.1:0-3734 GCA_046710005.1 Natrialbaceae archaeon | reverse complement strand
CGTTCAACACCGCCAGGGTGTGCTCCTCCAGGGCCATCGTCCGCTGCTGGCAGTGGCTGTGGTACGCCACCGACTCGCGCCCCGACGGCGCCGTCGAGAGCGCCTCGAGGTTCCCACCGTCCTCCAGAAGCCCGTAGACGTACTCCAGAAGCTCGTAGCTGTCCGCGGCCACCCGCTGGTACTCCTCTTCGGGAAGCAGCTCCGCGTAGTCCTCACGGAACATCGCGAGGTCGCTGGGCTCCACGACTACGACGTCGTAGCCCGCCTCCAGGTACGGGTCCAGGGCTTCGGCAACCGCCTCGGCCTTCTCGCTCGCCGTGGCGATCATGCCCTGGGACAGCGGCGGCCGACCGGCGCTGGGCATCGAGGGCACCGCAACCTCGACGCCGAGCGCTTCGAGCGTCCGGACTGCGGCCTTCCCTCGGTCCACCAGCATGTAGTTGGTGTAAAGGTCGGCGAACAGCACCGCCTTCCGGTCCGGATCCGACGGCCCCGAGCCTTCCCTGTTCTTGAACCATTTCACCAGCGTCTCCCGGCGGAACGGCGGGAAATCCCGCCGGCCGTCAACCCCGGCCGCCCGTTCCAGGACCCAGCTGGCCGGCGCCGAGTTGGCCGCCAGGTTCGACAGGGGTGCAAAGGTGCTCCCCAGCTTTGCCAGCGTCTCGAAGTTGCCGAACAGCCGCTTCTGGAGCTCCGGGCCGTCCCCCTCCGCGTCGGGCGTCAGCCCGTCGACCAGGAAGTCGAAGTTCCCCGAATCACCGCCCCGGTTGATCCGGTCGCGAACCACCGTGTTGATCCACGGAATGTCGATCTTCACCGGGCAGGCCGGCACGCAGCGCGAGCAGCCGGTACAGAGGTCGTTGAACTCGCCCGCGACGTCGAGGCCCTCGATGCCGGCCTCCCAACCGGTTGCAATCCCACCCGAATACGTCTCGCCGCCGAAGCCGTGCCCGCCGACGGACTGGAAGTTCGCGCAGGTGTTCGAACAGGCCGAACAGCGGATGCAGTACAGCGTCTCCCGGAGGTCGTCGTCCTCGCGCATGTCCAGCCGGCCGTTGTCGATCAGCACGAGGTGGAAGTCCCGATCGATTTCCCCGTCCGTGATCGGCGTGTCGGGATCGTCGAAGTCGATCGTCGGCGACTCCACCGGCGGCGTCAACAGCGAGATGTAGCTCGTGATGTCCTGGCCTGTGCCTGATCGCCCGATAAGTTCGACGAACGGCTGGAGGTCCTCGATGCTCGGGATAATCTTCTCGACCCCCGCGATGGCCACCTGCGTCTCCGGCACCGCCACGGTCTTCCGGGCGTTGCCCTCGCTGGTGACCAGCGCCATCGTCCCGGTGTCGGCCGTGAGGAAGTTGGCCCCCGTCATGCCCACGTCGGCGGCCTTGATCCGTTCGAGCAACTCCGCCCGGGCGAACATCGTGAGTTCCTCGGCCGTCTCCAGGGGCTCCTCGGGGTCGAACTGTTCGTTAAACAGCTCCGCGATCCCCTCGCGAGACTTGTGAATTGCCGGCGCGACGATATGGCTCGGGGCTTCCTCGGCCACCTGAAGGACCCACTCCCCCAGGTCCGTCTCGACGACGTCGACGCCCTCGCCCGCCAGGTACTCATTGACCTCGATCTCCTCTGAGGTCATCGACTTGCTTTTGACCAGTTGCTCCGCAGCAGCGTCCTCGCACACCTCCGCGACGTATCGGTTCGCGTCCGCGGCATCGTCGGCGACGTACACCGTCCCGCCGTTGGCTTCGACGGCCTCGGTGAGTTCGTCGACGAGTTCCGGCAGTCGATCGATGGCGTCCTCCTTGATCGTTCGGGCCTCCTCGCGCAACGACTGGTAGTTCTCCAGTTTCGCGACCGACTCATACCGGCCCTCGTTGAACCCTCGGGTGTTCGTGGCGACGGCCTCGCCCTCCGTTTCGAGCAAGTGACGGATGCGGGCGGCCTTCGCCTTGCGGGACTCGCTCATACGATCACGACCCCCTGGACGGCCTTCGGGCCGTGGGCGCCTTGCACCAGTTCACCCATATCGGCGGTCGCCGACGGCCCCGTCGCGAAAATCGCCGATTCGGGCGCTTCACGGAACCGCTCGCCCACCCACTCGAACGCCGCCGCCATGTCCGGGACCACGTCCTCCTCGCGGAGCACGAACACGTGCAGGTCGGGGAACAGGCTGGCCGGTTCGGCGCCGTCGGGCGTCGACCTGAGCAGCACGCTCCCATAGTCGGCGACGCCCAGTGCGGCGGCCGTCACGCCGGTGACGGCGGCGTCCAACTCTGCCGGGGTCGGCTCCGTCGCCACCCCCTCGGGTAACGCCACGTCCTCCCAGGGCAACGCCGCCCCAACGGCCGGTTTCTCGACGATCTCGGCGATCGTGTCTGTCGCCTCCGCCGCGGGGACGCGGTGCAGTTCGACGTCATATTCGGCGGCCCTTTCGGCGAAGGTCTCGTATGCGTCGCCCGTGGCCGCGGTCATTCGTTCTCACCCGTGAGCGGCGAAAATGATGACATAGGTAATGATCTCCAGTGGCGTCGGCGGGGTCGGCCTACGCGTCGACCGCCCCACCGAACGTGGAACGAATCTAGAATGAGACAGCGCCCACTTAGGTCTTTACGTCACGGGCCACCATACCGAGGATTTCACCGGCATCAACAACCCCAAAATGCCCCATATCGCCGGATTTGGTTGACGCACCCCCGCATGCCTCGTTCCAGGATCCACCGCCACCCCTGGCCGGCGCCGGATTCAGACGTGTACATCCCCGCGCAGCCTTGCGGTCGGGAGCCATCCTCGGCGGCGGGGGCACCGAGACCGTGGGGGTCTCGGTCCCGCAAAATGCTTTTACGTGTAGTTCGTGAAGTTATATTCACGATGCAATCGGGGCCAAAATCAAACGGGGAGGTCCAACGCGATGGACGGATTCCCGTTCGCGAGGTGCACGAAGTCTTCGAACAACGCGAGGACCGTGCCCGGCCCCTGACAGCAACCGACGTTATGGAAGCCATGGGCTGTTCCCGTCGCACGGCCCACAACAAGCTGAACGAACTCGTTGACCGTGACGTCCTCCGGACCCGGAAAGTCGGTTCCCGGAGTCGAGTGTGGTGGGTGCCAATCGAGAACGGCGACGACCAAGACGAAGCCGAAGCCCTCGATTCCGAACGCCGACGCCTCATCGAGGACGTCGACCTCCCCGGGACCGGAAAAACCCTGGAGGCCAGGCGGGACGCGCTCCAGGCGGCCTACGACTACCTGCAAGACTACCCCGAAGCCAAGAAATCCGACTTCCTGCAGGAGGTCTACCCCGACCATCCCGCGGAGTTCGAGACGGCGGAGGGCTGGTGGAACGCCCTTCAGCCCGTGCTCGCGGACCTCCCCGGAGTGGACCCGCCAGAGGAACGGGGCCACATCTGGCACTTCCTGGGCGGCTAACTGTCGTCACCCCATACACCACCGATGAACGACCGTGGCCCCGGCACGTTCAATCCCACCCGAGTCGGCATCCCCACCGGTTGAATTGGGAGAGCGCTGTCTGGGCTTGGCGGTAGTGTCAAACTCTTTATAGGCTGAACAGGCGCAATACCGCGTCCTTCAGGCCGTTGATACGCGCCGTCACTTGGGGTCCCCCCGGGTTCCGAGGCTCAGGAATCGTCGATTCCCGTCCGCTTGGGATTCCTCCCCGTTCACGCGGAGGTGGATGTCAAAGAATGAACAATGCCCCAAGGCCGACTGCGGCG
>JBKEGM010000318.1:0-3740 GCA_046710005.1 Natrialbaceae archaeon | reverse complement strand
CTCTAGCGACCGAACCGTGACGAGCTTCTGCGAGGCATCCTCGGCACCCTCGACCGGGTTGCCCTTCTCGAACCCCTCCCACGACCCATCGTAATCCGACAGATCCATCAGGTTGAGGTCGTGAACGGCGTCGATCATCTCGTCCATGACGGATTTCGAGCCCGTCACGGACACCTTGCTCATCCGCTCAGGCCTGAGCATGCACCGCCTCCTCGAATCGTTCCAGGACGAACTTGACGACCTCGTCCGTCCGAGACTCGGCGTCCTCGACGAGTTCTTCGCGTGCTTGCTCCCCCTCTTCGAGGATCTCTTCACGTTTTGCCGTGATTTCTCCGCGAGCTTCCTCGAGACGGTTGGACTTCAGTTCCTGGGCCTCCTCACGGGCAGTTTCCCGGATCCGCTCGGCTTCCGCTCGGGCCTCCTGGATCCGGTCATCCCGGTCGGATTTGGCCTCGGCCACGATATCGTCGGCCTCCGCTTCGGCCGCCTGAATTTGTTCTAGGACTTCCGGCCTCGGCATGGTTGGATACGAGAGGCTTACGAGACCGCCTATAAGACCGTTGCGGAACTGGAAAAGTTACTCTCGTTGCACCCCGTCCGAACGAGTCGGTCCCGAACCGAGCGAACCAACCCACTAACGGAGCGCCCCCGCAGGCGTTAAAGCGACCCCGGTCTAAAGAGCGAATAATGGGATTCCTGCAGCACAAGGGTCGCGCTCGCCTGTTCTACAAGTATCTGTCCCAGGTGTACGATCGGATCAACCCCTTCATCTGGAACGAACGGATGCGTGATGAAGCGATCGGCGTCCTCGACCTCGAGCAGGGAGACCGGGTCCTCGACGTTGGCTCGGGCACCGGCTTCGCCACAGAAGGTCTCCTCGAACACGTCGACGAAGTACACGCGCTCGACCAAAGTCCACACCAGATGGACAAAGCTCGAGCGAAATTCGGGGCTGATGGTCCAGTCCGGTTCTATCGCGGCGACGCCGAACGCCTGCCGTTCCAGACGAACAGTTTCGACGTCCTCTGGTCGTCCGGTTCGATAGAGTACTGGCCCCGACCCGTCAGAACCCTCCGCGAATTTCGCCGCGTCGTCAAACCCGAGGGAGAGGTACTCGTGGTCGGCCCGAACAATCCGAAAGATACCGTTCTCCAGCGAATCGCCGACGCCATCATGCTCTTCTATGACACCGAGGAGGCCGACCGGATGTTTGCCACGGCGGGGTACCAGGACGTCGAACACCGGTTGCTCTCGAATCGCCGCGTGACGCCGACGGCCATCATGACACACGCCACGGTCCCGGAGTGATCGACTCAGGCGGTAGCCGTCGTCTGTAGATCGGCTACCAACCGACCGTCCACCAACAGTTGCACTCGAACCTGCTCGGCAGCGTCGATCCCTGGCTCATTGCTCCCCGCGATCGCAACCGAGGCGCGGTCCCCGGCCGTCCAGTTCGGATCCGAGGCACTGTTGAAGGGGACGTTGGGCCACTCACGAACCCCCTGGCCGCGAAAAAGGGAATCGGTGGCTGTCTATCGAGTGGCTCGCCATCGAGCGATATCCGCATCGAAAGTCCGCGAACGTCGATCACAGTGCCACCTCGATGCTCCAGGGTGATGCGGTCGGTGCTCGAATCGGCGGTCAGTTGAAACCTGGCCTGCGGAGTCGATTCCTCGACCGTCGATCCCGAAACAGTGACGCCCACAACCATCGCAAGCGACACGGTTAGAGCGATCAAAGCCAGTGACCCGACGACCGTCGAAATACCGCGATCCGTCACGCACCCATGCGATTCGTTATCGTATATAAATGAGTGGGTCGACCGTCCCACTCAATGTATTCGAACTTGGAGTCTTGCGGAGAATCAACTGGATCCCCGCCGATCGAACGGTTGCCGAGGGCGAAAGCAAAGCCAGACCGTCACTGGGAGCCCACGGTTACAGTGAATTCCGCTCCGTCGTGTGAAATCGTCAGTTCGTACTCACCAGGCGGGGCGATGAACCAACGGTCGCCCGTGACGCCCGTTCCGCCGACGTCACGTCCATTCACGGCTATCCGCGCCCCTATGGGTTCCCCGGTCACGGCATCGTACGTTTTCACCCTGGTCGGACCGTTATCGAAGGTTTGTTCGACAACGATCTGGATATCCCCGACCGTTTCGTTTTGCAACTCCTCGGACGGCATTGCATCGAGTTCCAGCTGCCGCACCTCGTAGAACACCGATGCCGTGGCAGCATCGAGGTACAAAGTTGCCGTCCCCTCCGGATAATCGATCCGACCCTCGTAGATTCCAGCGGCCCTGGCACTGTCCAAACTCGGGAAGAAAACCGATTCAGTAGTCGTTTCGGGATACAGGGTCCGTATCCGGTCGAAGGCCTGATCGGCCGTTCTAACAGTTTGGTCCCCGTCCGGGTTTCGGCGGTCGAATCGGAACGCTTGCCTGTAGTACGTTTCCGCCGATCTATCGAGAAGTCCAAGCACATAGCCGTTTCCCGAGGCTGTCACCGAAACCGTGGACGTCTTGCTCCCCCGCACCCCTCGTTCGAGGGCATCGTGAGCCGTCCCGGTAAACGACTGAATACGGAACTGAAGGCCTCTGAGGCTGGATTCACGACGGTCCGCCTCCTCCCGTAGCGCCTCAAGTTGTCCGTCCAATTGATTGGCCTGGTGCGAAATCACCACGAGCCGGCGGGAAAATTCCCTGCCAGAAA
This sequence comes from Natrialbaceae archaeon, assembly GCA_046710005.1. Classification (GTDB taxonomy): domain Archaea; phylum Halobacteriota; class Halobacteria; order Halobacteriales; family Natrialbaceae; genus DATFIX01. The sequence continues at coordinate 1,029 of JBKEGM010000318.1, read as the reverse complement.
TATCGCCATTCGCGTAGGCCACGGCCGCCTGCTGCTCGCGCGATCGAAGGTTATCGAGTTTGGCATCAATTCGGGTAACGAACCGATTGACTAGTTGGTCGTCGGTGTCTGCGGTTAGAAGTCGTCGGTGGTCGACACGCTGTTGAAACTCCGATTCGAGAGTGGTATCGTCGACCGCAATTGCCGTGCCCAAATCAAGGGAAAGCTTGGTGTTGTTGTGTCGAACCGAGCCAGGTGCGTCGATACGGGTACGCGTGACGTTGATCTCATTCTGGGTGGTTCCGTTAGCCGCGACCGCAATCGTAGCGTCGGTAGATCCCGCACTCGACCCGCTGTCAGGGGCCATCGGACTCGCCCCGACGCCAGCACTGGCGGTGACTGCAAGGAGGGCAATCATGACGAGAGCGAGCACCCGCTTCATCGGGGATTGCTACACCCCAGGAACATAAAAAGCGACCGGACGCCGCGTCCGGGATGAAGCAGCCACGCACTAACCGGAGACCAGGAAGCGTCTTGGCGATGGAAAGGGTTTTTTCGTCGGACGTTCGATCCGAATACGTATGCGGGCCCCACGTGTCGTTGTTGCCCTCCTTGCGTCGTCGCTCCTCTTTGCGGGGGTACTCGTTCCCGCCGCAGCCTCAAGCGATGGGTCCGCAGTCACGGCCAGTTTACAGGACGACTCGAATACATCAGCGATCGAACGGCCAACTCCACACACGATTATCGCCATCAACGTTACTGAAACGGGCGACGCACGGTGGACCGTCACGAGTCAGTTTACGGTCGAGACACAAAACGAGACAGCCGCATTTCAGTCGCTTGCCACCTCGGTCAAAACCGGAGACAGTGAGGTCGGATACAGGATAGAGACCTTTCGTCGAGCAGCAAACCTGAGCGAACGGTCGACGGACCGCGAGATGGCGATCGAAAACGTCTCCTGGACGAGTCGGATCGAAAACGACACCGGATCGCTCTCGCTCCAGTTCACGTGGTCCAACTTCGCACGCATGGAAGACGACAGTCTCGTTG
>JBKEGM010000317.1:0-3748 GCA_046710005.1 Natrialbaceae archaeon | reverse complement strand
TGTTGGTCCCCATCTCATCTGACGCCGACACTTGGGAACGAAAAAGATTCGAGCCAAGGGCGTGTCGGAAGTGAAACTGAAACCATCGGACGACTGGACGAATCCGTCTGAAACGGATTCGACGGTAGGGCTACCTAATCAATTCTTCAATCAAAGCCTGGGTTGCAGCATCGACGAGGGATTCATCGAGACGTCCCTGCCAGAAGTCGATGTCGTCGTGATCGATCGACTGGACACCCCATGGGACGATTCGACTCTGGGCCGGGGTGCCGCCACGGATCCAATCTTCATCGTTGATCTCGATGAGTCCATCCAACCAGGATTTCGTCGTCAAAGTGAGTGCGATGTACTGCTCCCCGTAGAAACGCCGATTTTCGTGATTCGAAACGATGAGCCACGGGCGAGCGGCCTCGTCACCCTTGAACGGATCATTCCCGTACACCACGTCCCCTGGTCCGTAAATCGGTTCGGCGTCGTTGTCACTCACTGTTGCTCCTCCGTGCTCGGATGAGGATCGCCCGGAGCGCGGTCCTTCCAGGCATCCTTGTCTTCCTCGCCAAGTTGCTCGTTGAACAAGGCTGTCGCGCGTTCGTAGCCACTGTATCCGGCCAACCGATTCTCGTCATCGGTCACTGCCCAATAGGCCGCCTTGTGTTCAACCAAACCGCGATCTTTGAGTCGGGAGAGCGCCGTACTCACTCCGCCTTCGTCCAACTCTGTCTGCGAAGCGATTTCGCGCGCCTTGAACGCCCGATCGTCGTTGGCAGCGAGAAACCCGAGAACCCGATCAGGGATCGAGAGCTCCTCAAGGTCGTCCTCGGTAGCGTTCTCGAACGTTTCTCTGTCGATTGACATCCCTACGTGGAACAAGGAGCGCTACTGATGTAAGCGTTAGCTCTGAAAAGTTTGTAACCACAGTTTGGTATGATCGTATTGTTAGAACCGAATTGGCTGTAGAAGAAGGGACGGGTCCCTGTGCCGGATGACGCCGTCTTCGTCGAGCAGGAGTGTCGCTGAGAACTCCTCGTACCGCGAACTCGCGTTCTCGCCTCCCGCCCACCAGTCGGGCAGTGCAGCGTCGTCGGTGGTCTCGTAACGCATCACCGGAACGCCCTGGAACGTCTCGATACCTTCGCGCTGGAAGGTGGCGTCAATCGCAGCGTGCTCGAACCAGTTTCGGCTGTCGTTGCCGAACCATGCACGCCAGAGATATTGGTCGCCCGATTCATTGAACACCGGCACGAAGCCGACATCCAACATTTTTGTCTGGTTGCTCTCCCAAGACAGCACGTACACCGTCCTTCCGTTCGAGTATGTGGATCGGAGAGCGGTGTACGGGGATGGATAACGTGAAAACGTTCCACTATACCCAGCGTGAAGATCGAAGCGGATCGGAGCGGCTGTGTTGGGATTGCCGGTGGCCGTATATCCAAGAGCGGGTTCACCCGGAGTTGCGGGAAGGGGGGACGAAACGGACGACGCGGACCAAGAGGCGGAGCCGCCTTCCGACCAAACAGGATTAAGTGATTACCTATGATTATCAAGGACTATGAAGCAAGAACTGTGCCCCCGGTGTCGGGAAGAACCGTATAAGCGCCATTGTAAAATCGTTTGTCCGCAGTGTGGCGTGTTGAAAGACTGCTCCGATCCGTTCTAACACAGCCGATGGGTTAATCCGGGCGGGACTCCTTTTTATAATCGCTACACGGCGCGTTCCCCATCTACTTGGTAGATGGGTCGCCGCGAGATTCCGACACGGGTCTTTATAAGGGACTCGGCGTTGTCTTGCGGTTCACGCGAACGAAGTGAGCGGATGGGTCGGGGCGGATTTGAACCGCCGGCCGCCTCCGTGTGAAGGAGGCGTCATAACCGAACTAGACCACCGACCCGTACGACGCCCTTCCCTCGTGTCGAACTTAAGGATTGCTTTCCGGTCGACTCAGGATTCCTTGCGGTACTCGTCGATCCTGTCGATGGCGTCGTTGATCGCCTTCTTCGACTCGCCTTCGGCACGTTCCTGGAGGTCCTCCAGATCCTGACGGATTTTCTCCAGGCGGCCTGGTTCCGGTTCCTGCTCGCGACCGGTCAGTTCGCGGAATCGCTCCTCGATCGGTTCGAGTTCTTCCTTCATGCCCGCGGTGGCTTTCTTCCCCGCTTGTTTCAAATAGTACCGTGCGTCTTCGAAGTGTTTGTTCATATATATATAACTCTTTGTCAAGCGAGCATATATCCTTTGTGCTACCGGTCCACTCTGGCACCAATTATCGCTAGGTGGGAGCATGTTTTTAGGATACCCAAATCCAAAGGGGTTAAGTGAAATCAGTCCTCACGCTTGGGTGCGGGGCCCCGGAACGCTGTCCCACGCCTGCCTACGTTCGAAACCGCCAGTAATCGTTTCCGGAACCCCGCCGCTCGTACCCGTCCCACTAGCGGAGACCTTTCCGACGTGCCAGCCAGGACCGGTTTTTCACCGGTTCTTCCTTCCAACGCCCGTCCCTTCCCGTTACATCGGTTCACCACTCGTGGGCTCCCAGGGGGCCGATATCACCGTTCCTCGGGCGCAAGCCGTATGTCTCCACCACTGATAGGCCCAGCCATGGTTCGGCGATTCCCCATCCCCACGCCCTTTCAGGTCGGTCCGGTCAACGCGTATCTTCTCGGGACCACATTGATTGACCCTGGCCCGGAGAGCGACGAAGCCTGGGCCGAACTTCTCGCCGGCCTTGAGAGTGCAGGGATGACTCCGGATGATGTCTCTCAGGTATTGATTACGCATCCACATCCCGATCACTTCGGACTCGCACACCGGTTCCACGACGCGGGAGCCACTGTGCTCGCCAGTGGGCCGGCTGCCGGGATTATCGAGGATTTCGAAGGGCGCCTCGAATACGAGCAATCGTTCTTCGTGGAGTTTTTCCAGCGCCACGGCGTCAGCCAGGGGACCGCCGAAACGGTGACGAACCTCCCCGAGGTGTTCCTGGATTACGCCCCCGATTGTCCGGTCGACCGGACCCTCGAGGACGGCGACGAGATCGCCGTCGACGGTTACAGGGTCACGGTTGAACGTGTCGAGGGCCATGCCCCCGGAGAGCTCGTGTTTGCGTTCGAAGTGAGTGATGGAACCCGGGCCGTCGTGGGCGACCACGTCCTCGCCGGCGTGACGCCCAATCCGTGGTTGCAGCCCCCGCCTGAACCGGGGGGCGATCGCCCCCAGACGGTTATCCGATTCAACCAGTCGCTCGAACGCCTGGCAACGCGGGACCTCGATCGCCTGCTCCCGGGGCACGGCGACCGAATCGACGATCCGACGGGACGGATCCGGGCCATCCTGGACGCCCACGAAGGACGGACCGCCGAGGTCCGCGACCTCGTCGACGGTCCCACGACGGCGATCGAAGTTATGGACGGGCTATTCGAGAACCTCGCGGTGACGGAGTACTTCGGTGGCCTGAGCGAGGCCGTCGGCCACCTCGACGTCCTCGAGGAGCGAGGCGAGGTGGTCCGCGAGGGACGCGGTGGCATGGTCATTTTCGAACCGATCGGGTGAGTCATCGGGCTTTCGACTGATCCCCGGTCTTCGCCATCCCGCTCTTTTATTGTCGGCTGATCGAAACGATTTCCGAGAAGGTATCGCACGACACCGGATGCCGGCTGACCATTCGTGGTCCAAAAACCAATGCTGCCAGCCCTTATTAACCATGATACACCATGGCAAAACGCGTGAAGTACCCCGCGCACGGTGGCGCGG
>JBKEGM010000316.1:0-3750 GCA_046710005.1 Natrialbaceae archaeon | reverse complement strand
CGGCAATTACGGACTGGAATGCCATCCGGATCTGCTGGACCTTCTCGTCCTCGACGACGTCTTCCCGGGCGAACAATCGGACGGAACTCTTGAGGACTTCGTCGATGATGCCGAGGCGATTGACCGCAAGCGTCGTGCCGGTGCTCGTGATGTCGACGATGGCGTCGGCGATCTCGACGTGTGGCGTGAGTTCCGTCGCCCCGCTGACCTCGACGATGTCGGCGTCGATGGCCTGGGTTTCGAAGTACTCGCGGGTGACGTTCGGGAACTCCGTTGCGACCGTCGACCCATCGAGGTCGTAGGGCGTCTTCACGTCGCCGTCCTCCGGGGCCGCAAGCACGAGACGACACGTCCCGAACTCGAGGTCCAGGAGTTCCTCCAGGCGCTCTGTCCCGGCCTCCCGGATCTGATCGTGGCCGGTAATCCCCACGTCGGCCGCGCCGTCTCGAACGTACTCGGGGATGTCCGCGGCGCGGGCGAACAACAGGGTCACGTCGGGGTCGACAGTGTCCGCGTAGAGTTTCCGGTCGGCCCCGTCGACGGTATGCAGACCCGCCCGTTCGAGGAGGTCGATCGACGGGTCGTGCAAGCGGCCTTTGTTGGGGACGGCTATCCGCATAGTTGATCAGTTGTGATCACGATTGAACTATCTTATCATCTCCTCGGTGGTCGAATGGTGGGGGCACCCTCGCGAGAAATGGACGGAAAATGAACTCAGGACAAACGACACGCTGGTAGCGAAGGCTATCCCGGAACCGGACCTATATTGTCCCCTCGGTCGAACGCCGGACCATGAACACCCTTCGCATCGCAGGTGGCGAGGTACTGCGTCCGGATGGCACTGTGGAGTCGGCAGATGTCCTTATCGATACCGAAGGTGGTGAAATCGTGGCCGTTGGCCGGGATGTCGACGCGGGCGATGAGACGCTCCAGGCCGAGGGCGGCTTCGTGATCCCCGGACTGGTCAACGCCCACACGCACGTCGCAATGACCCTCCTTCGGGGGTTTGCCGATGACAAACCCCTCGACGCCTGGCTCCAGGAGGACATCTGGCCGGTTGAGGCCGAGTTGACTCCCGAGGACGTTCGTGTCGGCGCCGAACTCGGGGTCCTGGAGATGATCAAATCCGGGACTACCGCGTTTGCGGACATGTACTTCGAGGTCGAGAAGATCGCCGAAGCGGTCGATACGGGCGGCCTCAAGGCCCTGCTCGGGTATACCGCGCTCACGGTCGGCAAAGACGACGACGCGGCGTCGGCCGACGTGGATCGCTCGATCCAGGTCGCCGAGGCCCTCGACGGGGCGGCCGACGGGCGGATCCGGACGAACGTTCAGCCCCATAGCCTGACGACCGTGGGCGAAGAGTACCTCCGCGAAATCGCTGGGGCCGCCCGCGAGCACGACTTCCCGCTACACGTCCACGCCAACGAGACGACAAACGAGGTCGACCCGATCGTGGACCGTGAAGGGCAGCGCCCGATCGATTGGGCCGAGGACCTGGACCTCTTACAGGACGGGACGCTCCTCGCCCACGGTACACACCTCAACGACGAGGAAATCGCGCTCCTCGCCGACCGCGACGTGACGGTCGCGCACAACCCCGCCGCGAACGCCAAACTTGCCTCGGGGATCGCACCGGTCCAAAAGATGCTCGATGCGGGCGTTCGAGTCGCCCTGGGGACCGACGGACCGGCCTCGAACAACGTCCTCGACCTGGTGCAAGCGATGCGCGACGCTGCCCTGGTCGGGAAGATCGCGGACGAGTACGACGCCGCGGCCGTGAGCGCCGAAACTGTCGTCGAGATGGCAACCCGGAATGGGGCTGTCGCCCTCGGCTTCGAGGACGCAGGGCGAGTCGAACCTGGGGCGGCCGCGGACATCGCCGTCGTCGACATGGAGAAACCACATTTGACTCCCCGACACGAACTCGTAAGTCATCTTGTCTATGCCGCGACGGGAAGTGACGTCCGCCACACGGTCTGTGACGGGCAGTTGCTCATGCGGGACCGCGAGGTGGTGACGATGGACGAAGCGGATGTCAGGGAACGCGCCGAGCAGCGGGCGTTCGATCTCGTTGAGCGGGCGACCTAACGCGGACCCCTACCGAGGGGGGGCAGATTCGTCTCAGTAGAGTAATAATTGTGGCGGCGGGAAGTTGTTATCCAGTTCATTGTTCGACGATAACTTGGACGTGGGCGAATTTAAACCTCTATATAAGTAATGAAATAAACGCTTAAATTCGGCCCTAAACTTCAAAACCGGATTTTGAAACTTCCAGCAATTGCGGTCAACGAACTGAACGGGAATCGGGGTTTATGTGTCGAACCGGGTGTGTTTGGGACGAGATGAGACGCACTCAGAAACTAACGGCACTCGTCGTCAGTCTGGCCGTGATGCTTTCGGTCGCCGCCCCCGCAGTGGCTGCGCCCCCGGCCGCGGACGACGATCTCTCGGTATCTGTGACGCAACCCGGTGACGGCGTTGCCTTGGTCACGGTCGTAGACGAGGACGGCCTCGTCGACGAAGGGACCGTGAACGTCACCATCGCGGACGAGAACGCCTCTTACGACGGAACCGGCACGTATGAAATCGACGATGGCATAGTCCACCTGCCGTCACCGGATGAAACGGTGAATATCACCATCGTCGCCACGGTCAATGGGACGAATGCCACAACCAACGCGACCCTGACGGCCGACGATGAAGACGAGACGGAACTCGAAGTCGAACTCGAACAGGCGGATGACGGGTCGGCGACCGTCGTGGTAACCGCCGAGGGCGACCTCGAGGTGGAAAACGGGTCGGTGACTGTCGAACCGGTCGACGACAACGCGACGTATCGCGGCGCCGGCACGTACAATATCTCGAACGGCACGGTGTCACTCCCCACCCCGAACGAAACCGTGACCGTCACCGTGACCGCCACCGTGAATGAGACCTCGACCTCGACTGCGGCAACCCTCGAACCGGCCGAAGACGAAGAAGAGGAGCTGGAAGTGGAGCTCGAGCAAGCCGAGGACGGTACGGCCACCGTGATCGTGACTGCCGAGGGTGATCTTGATGTGGCCAACGGGTCAGTAACCGTCGAAGTGGTCGACGAGAACGCCACGTATGACGGGACCGGGACGCACGCCATCGACAATGGAACGGTCTCGCTCCCAGCACCGAACGAGACGGTGACGATCAGCGTCACTGCGACGGTCGACAACGTGTCGGCAACGACCACGGAGACGCTCGAAGCGCCTGACAAGGACGAAGATGACGAGGAAAACGAAGAGGATGAAGACGACGACGATGACGAGCCGGAACCGTTCGGACAGCAAGTTACTGCCTTCGTTCAGAGCCTGAACGCGAGCGATGGGCCTATTGGGACGCAAATCGCGATGTTCGTCCTCGCGAATAACCCCGGCAACCCACCAGCAAACGCCGGACCGCCGGCCTGGAAAACTAACGAGTCGGTGAACAAGACGCAGGGGCCGCCGGAGGACGCCGGTCCGCCAGAGGATACCGGTCCGAAGGACGCGAACGATAGCGAGGACGACGAGCGAGGGCCGCCGGAGGATGCGGGTCCGCCTGATGACAAAGGTCCGAGCGACGGTGAGGAGGACGAGGAAGATGAGGACGAAGGAGATGAGAAGGACGACGAAGACGGACCGCCGGACGACGCTGGTCCGCCGGACGACAAAGGTCCGAGCGACGGTGAGGAGGACGAGGGAGATGAGGACAAAGGAGAGGAGAAGGATGAGGAAG
>JBKEGM010000315.1:0-3771 GCA_046710005.1 Natrialbaceae archaeon | reverse complement strand
ATGTCCAGCGATTGCGCGAGGGCAGCGCTCCCCATGAGGCCGAGTTCCTCGGCGCCGACGCCGGCGACTCGAACCCGGCATTCGAGGCGCTCCTCGATCGCTGCGAGGATTCGGGCAACCGTCACGACCATCGCGATCCCGCAGCCGTTATCGAGCGCCCCTTCGGCCACGTCGTGGGCGTCGTGGTGTCCGAGGACGACGATTTCCTCGTCGGTGTCCGGGCCGATGACGCCGTGAACGTTCCAGCTTTCGCCGAGGCCTGACATGGCCTCGACGGTGACCGTCGCCTCGCCCCCGCCCAGTCGACCGCCCGGCCGACGAGGCGTTTCCGCGTTTGGGGCCCGGCGAGCGTACTCGCGGAGCCAGTCGCCGGTTTCCGCGCTCACCCCGACGCCGGGCATCTCCGCCTCGGCGTCGAAGCGTAACGAACCGGTGGGTGGGAGCTGGCCATCGAGATGGTTCACGAAAACGAACGCCTCCGCACCAGCCTCGTGGGCCAGACCGAATGTCTCCATGCGGTGAACGAATCGCCGACCGGGCGGGGTCGTCGTGCTGGCGACGGCGATCGCCCCGTCGAGGTTCGCGCCCTCGATCTCATCCGGTGTCCCATAGCCGACGTCGACCATGGGCCCAGAAACCGCGCCCCCAGGAGCGTACGGCAGAGCGATCGTCTCGAAGCCCCGCTCGACGGGTGCCGTGAGCTGGAGGGTCGCCCCGCCACGTTCCCAGGTCGTGATATCGAAGGAATCGGTCGTCACGTTTCGGACACCAGCCTCAGAAAACGTCTCAGCTACGAGTTCGGCGGCGCGACGCTCTCCGGAGCTCCCGGCGAGTCGGTTCCCGATCTCGGTGAGTTGGGTCAAGAAATTCCAGGGTCGATCGTCCCGCCAGGTGGCGCCAAGCGCGCCGTCGAGTGCGTCGAAGTTCATAGAACACAGTTCACGGGGGAGGGGATAAGGCTCAGGACGCCGGCCAACGAGACCGATTCGACTTGCGGGCCGCAAAAATAGATCCAGCAATCGATGTGAGAACGTTTACTTCGATGAACGCGGAAACTTGGCCCATGAATTCGGTCCCCGATCGGTCCGATATCGACGAGGCGTACAAGTGGGATCTGGAGAGTATCTATCAGAACGACGAAGACTGGGAAGCAGCCTCCGAAGCGGTCCAGGAACGAATCGAAGAACTGGACGGCTACGAGGGGCAGGCCACGGAGGATGGCGACACACTGCTGGAAGTCCTTGAACTTCGGGACACACTCGAACGGGAACTGACAACGGTCCACTCCTATGCCCGAATGCGTCGCGACGAGGACACGACGGACCAGCACTATCAGGCGCTGACAGCCCGGGCCGGTTCGCTGGCGGCCCAGGCCAGTAGCGCCACGAGTTTCATCGGGCCGGAACTCCAGGGGCACTCGCGCGATGAAATCGACGCCATGATCGAGTCCACGCCGGGGCTGGAAACCTACGAGCATTACATCGACGACGTATTGCGGATGAAGGAGCACACTCGCTCGGCCGAAGTCGAGGCCCTGCTGGCGGATCTAAGCGAAGTGACGGGCGCGTCGGGCGAGGTATACAACATGCTCACGAATGCAGACCTCGAATTCCCGACAGTCGAGGATCCGGACGGGGAACCGGTCGAAATTACCCTGGCGAACTTCACGAACCTCCAGAAGGACTCGAACCGCGAGTTCCGCCGAGACGTGTACGAGCGGTTCTTCGATACGTGGGCCGAGTACAGCAACACGATCGGCGCCGCATACAAAAACAGCGTCAAAACGGACGTCAAGTTGGCACAGGCCCGCGACTACGACACCGCCCGCAAGGCGGCCCTGGACGGCCCAAACATCCCGGTAGAGGTGTACGAAACGCTCCTGGAGACGGTCCGTGACAACCTCGACAAACTCCACCGGCACGTCGACCTCAAGCGCGAGGCACTGGGTGTCGACGAACTCCAGATGTGGGACGTCTACATGCCGCTGGCCGACTCCGAGAGCCCGACCGTCGAATATGACGACGCCAGGGAACACGTCGTCGAGGCCGTTGGCGCACTCGGCGAGGCCTACCAGTCACGCGTCGCAGAGGGGCTCGAATCTCGCTGGGTCGACGTCTACGAGAACGAGGGCAAGCAGTCGGGTGCGTACTCGGGTGGGACCTACGATACCCAGCCATTCATCCTGATGAACTACCAGGACGACGTCTCCTCAATGTACACCCTTGCCCATGAACTCGGCCACTCCATGCACTCCGAACTGACAAGCGACGAGCAGCCATACGTTTACAGTGACTACGATATCTTCATTGCAGAGGTGGCCTCGACCGTCAACGAAGCACTCCTCACCCACCACCTGCTCGACACCGTCGAGGACGAGCGATTCCGTCGGCACGTTCTCAACGAATACCTCGAGCGGTTCCGTGCGACGCTGTACCGCCAGACCCTGTTCGCCGATTTCGAACACCAGGCCCACCGGCTCGAAGAGGAGGACAAGGCGCTGACGCCCGATCGGTTGAACGAGGTTTATTGTGACTTGAAAGCAGAATTCTACGAGCCAGCCGTCGTCGACGATCGAATCGCCAGCGAGTGGATGCGTATTCCACACTTCTATCGGGCGTTCTATGTTTTCCAGTACGCGACCGGCATTTCGGCCGCGGTCGCCATCGCCAGGGACGTCCTCGACCAGGGGCAACCGGCCGCCGAGCGGTACCTGGCGTTCCTCGAACAGGGATCACGGGAGTATCCCCTCGAACTGCTCCGAATGGCCGGCGTCGATATGTCCACGTCCGACCCGATCGATCGCGCGCTGGCCGAATACGACGAGCAACTGGATCGGATGGCCGAATTGCTCTAAAATCTGATATTCGTCGGCCACCCTTCAAGACCCGGCGGCGTGAACCCGGGGAATCGCCGAAGACTATCAATCCTTCGTCCACCGGCCTACCCAAAGGCACATTTATTAGCCGGAACCATAATCAAATAACGGATGTCACGGAGCCCGTCCCTGCCGGATCGGCCCCGGCTCGAGCTCGACGCGGACATGTCCGACGAGGAACGGCTGGAGGCGCTCCGGGAACACCTCAATGAAATCGTGGACGTCCACGACCAACTCGCCACCCAGCTTGAAGACGCCGACCGCCGCCGCGAACAGCTCAAGGCCAAGGTCGACCGCCTCGAACGGGAAAACGAGACGCTCAAACAATCCTCGCTGTACATCGCGACTGTCGAAGAAGTCGACGAGGAGAACGCGGAAGTCGTCGTCAAACAGCACGGGAACAACCAGGAAGTCCTCTCGGACCTCTCTGCACGAATGCAAACCGAGGTCGAGGCCGGCGACCGGGTGGCAGTCAACGACTCGTTCGCCATCCAAACCGTCCTCTCGAACGAGACGGACGCCCGGGCTCAGGCCATGGAAGTCGAAGCTAGTCCCGACATGACCTACGACGACATCGGCGGCCTGGAAGACGAGATTCGCGAGGTGCGCGAAGCCGTTGAGGAACCACTGAACGACCCCGAACAGTTCGAGGAGGCGGGCATCGAACCGCCAAGCGGCGTCCTGCTGCATGGCCCACCAGGAACGGGCAAGACGATGCTCGCGAAAGCCGTCGCCAACCACACCGACGCGTCGTTCATCAAGATGGCCGGGTCCGAACTCGTCCGAAAGTTCATCGGTGAGGGCTCCAGGCTCGTTCGGGACCTGTTCGACCTGGCCGAAGAGCGGGAGCCGGCGATCATCTTCATCGACGAGATCGACGCCATCGCTTCGAAGCG
>JBKEGM010000314.1:0-3772 GCA_046710005.1 Natrialbaceae archaeon | reverse complement strand
CGAGCCCGTCGATTTTCGATGCGGGGACGCCCCGTTCGACGGCGCGCTGGACGAGCGCGCTCGCGACTGTTTGCCGTTCCGCGTCGTCGAGATCGACCCAGCGTCGCCAGTCACCGTCGGTTTTCAGGTCCAGGTCGAGGTCATCGAGAAAGCGGAGGGCCCCGGCTTCGTCGTTCGAGATGCCTGGAACGTGAACGTCGCTGGCGTATTCGAGAAATTTTGGAAGCGGACGCGTTTGTTTCCCATACAGCGCAAGGTCGGTTCCGGTGTTCAGCACGCCAGCCGCCTCGCCCTCGGCGACGACGGCCGCATTGGCACCGATTAGCTCGCCCCCGCTGGCTTGCATGTCGCCCACGGCACCGACGACCGCGAGCGCTGCCAAATCGCGGTTGTCTCCTCCGCCGTCACTGGTTTCTCCGGTGGCGTGTTCCAGTGCCCGTGCGAGGACGTAGGTCGTCCCGGCACCGGAGAGTTCGGCGGCGCCGTCGATTCCTTCGAGCAAGGGGTTGAGGTGGTATTCGGTGTCGGCATCGGCCGGCTGGTGGTGATCGGCGATGATCGGTGTGAACGCCCCGGCTGCTTCGTGTTCGGCGATGAGATCTAACTGACCACTGCCGAAGTCAGTGAGGAGCACGGTGTCGTATTCGGTCGCGGCGATCCGGTCGAGTTCCTCGGCGTCGAGTTGGTTTGCGAACCCGGCTTCGAAAGGAATTCCCGCACGCTCGAGCGCACTGGCGGCGATCGCGGCACTGGTAAGACCGTCGGCATCGATGTGGGAGACGAGCAACACTTCCTCGGCGTCCAGGAGGCGTTGAGCACAGGCGTCGGCGCGCGAGTCGAGATCGGGAACCGGACCGGCCATCGATCTGGAGTAGATGCGCCCTCTCGTTTAAACCCGCGGTTCCGAGGGTGGGCGTCCGGAACCCCCGGGTCTCGTCGGCGACGGAAACGATAAGCGTCCCCGTCCGCTACTCCGGAACGTGGCTCGTCCGATCCGCTTTCGTCAATCCCAGGAACGATGGACGCCTGAACGCGTTCGTCGCGACATTCTGAATCCACTCGATTCCAACCTCGGCGCCCGCGCGGTCGCCTCTCAGTTCGAAATTCCTGGAGACTGGGAAACGCGCCGGTTCGAAATGGAAAACGGGGACCTGGCGCTGTTCGCCTGGCGTGACGAAGCGGCCTATTGGGCAGGCAATACAGAAACGCCCCCGGAACTCTGGCGGACGGATAAGGTCGGGTGGGACGAGGTTCCGTATCCCGTGAGTCGATGGGCACAGCGCGAACTCCTTGCGGACCTCTTCGAAGCGGCGCCCTGGCTGGAGCCCTACGATCATCTCGCCTGGTTTTTCCTCCCCGTTTTGATGTCCAAGGACGGTCGTCATACGAGCAGGCGGTTCCTTCGCGATCACGCGGCGGGTTTCCCGGACGCCGATTACGAGACGGCCCTGGATTTTTACGAGGAGTATTTTCGCACGGGGATCCTCGACGAGTATCGGGAAGTGATGGCGGGAAAACTGGGCACCAGCGAGACGCTCGACCTCGGCCGGATGCGCTCGGCGATGTCGGAGTTCACCGTCGCGAAGATCCTGACGGCGGCCGGATACGAACTGGAACCGGAGATCGAAGTGACGACCGGCCATTCGCTGGACTTCAGGGCAAGCGATGGGACCTCGGCGCTCGTCGAGGTCACCCGGCCGAGCCCGCCGAGCAACCGGGCGGCGGGAACGCCGGTCGCGGCCATCCGCGAGACGGCGGCGACGAAGACGGAGGGACAACTGAGCAAACACGGCGGCGGGGCCGTTCTGTTCGTGGATTGTTCGTCGTTTCGAGACGATCAGTGGGCCGCGATTCGGGGGGAACAACCCGAAGTTCGACACCGACCGGCGGTCGTGTTTCGAGCGCGGCCGAGGGGCCACGTGGAGGGCTATCGAAAGGGACGCGTCCCACTCGATCTTGCGGCGGCGATCGAGTGGGTGGACACGTGACCACTCGCTTCAGGTAACTCCTTCCCGATTATCGATGGTCACTCAGCCGGGTATCTGCCGTGAATCGCCCAGCGTCTACGCCCCTGCCCGGCGGATCGATCCTCGCTAGCCAGTCGATCCAGGTCGATACGAACTTGGGGGTCCCGTCCAACCACTCGGTATGGTTTACGCGGACCTCCATGTCCACACGCGACGGTCCGATGGGACATTGACGCCCGAGACGATTCCGGACGCCGCGCGGGCGGCTGACGTCGAGGTCGTCGCGGTGACCGATCACGATCGGTATCATCCGGACTTCGGCGGTCCAGTCCTCGAACGGGACGGGATCACGCTGATCCACGGGATCGAACTCCGGGTGGAGGCACCGGTCGGGCGCGTCGATCTCCTCGGGTTCGGTCTGGAGCCAACGGCGGATCTGCGGGCGGAGGTCGACCGGATCCAGCGCGACCGGCGGGAGCGAGGGCGGGCGATCGTCGAATGCGTCGAGGACTGCCTGGGCGTCGAACTCGACGTGGAGATTCGTGAGGGTCTGGGTCGGCCACATGTCGCCCGAGCGATCGATGACCACCCCGACACCGACGTCGACTACGACGCAGCCTTCGCGGAACTCATTGGAAACGACGAGCCCTGTTTCGTCGCGCGCGACGTCCCCTCGTTCGATCGGGGCCGGGCCATCTTGGATGAGGCCTGTGGCATCGTCGGTCTGGCGCATCCATTTCGGTACGAAGACCCCGAGGCGGCCGTGTCCCTGACTGCCGACCTCGACGCCGTCGAACGATACTATCCGTACGGCCGTCCCATCGACGAGTCGCTAGTCGAGGACGCGGTCCGCGAGCACGACTTGCTCGTCACCGGCGGTAGCGACGCCCATGATCGTTCGCTCGGTTCGGCCGGCCTCTCGGCGGCCGACTACGAACGGCTCGCGGATTTCGTGTGTTGAGGGTGGCTTCGGTCCGCTTCGCACCCATACTGCCCCAAACCCAGGGTTCAAAGTTGCGCGGTCCGTATTTTCACCCGAGCTAATGAATTGTCACTACTGCGATCGTGACGCCGCCGTCGCGGCCGAGTCGAACGGCGTCAGGGTCGGTCTGTGTGAGGAACACTTCCAGGAACGCCTGGAGGAATTGGCCGAGGCCGACGAACTCGAGCGCCTCGAGGGCGATATTGACGTCGACTCTCCCGAGTAATCCCCCTCCGCGACGGCCCCCGCCAGCCCTGCCCTCCACTGGGCTGATCCCCTCCCGAGTCTCGTCGCCAGCCCACCCCCGGACGATTTTTGCGACTGCCGACCCATCGATCGGGTATGCGAAAGCAAGACGTTACCGAGATGGACTCCCGGATGGGCCCGGCGTCGGTGAACCGGCCGCTCACTGACGCGCTCGGGCTGTCCAATCTCGCGATGAACTACTACGAACTTGAGCCTGGCGAAAGCTTCGCGTACGGCTTTCATGCCCACGACCAGCAAGAGGAGGTCTTCTACGTGCAGTCGGGGACGGTCACCTTCGAGACGGTCGAGGGCGACGTCACGGTGGAGGCGGGAGAACTCGTTCGGTTCGGGCCGGGCGAATACCAGCAGGGAGTCAATCACGGGGAGGGACGCGTGGTCGCCCTGGCGATGGGTGCGCCCCAGGAGGCCGGCGAGACTGAGATCCTGCGCGAGTGCGAGGTCTGTGGCGAACGGACGCCTCACAGCCTGGAATTGGCCGAGGCGAAAAACGCGATCCTGGCGACTTGCGAGTCCTGTGGCGCGGAGACGGGTCGATTCACGTAGTCCTTGATCGCCC
>JBKEGM010000313.1:0-3775 GCA_046710005.1 Natrialbaceae archaeon | reverse complement strand
GCCGACGCCACGTTTGCGGTGGTCCGCGTCGGGCTGGTCGACGTCCTCGTAACCGATTGCTGCTTTCCCGCGCTCGATACATTCGGCCATCCCGCAGGACCGTATTCGGCGGGCGTGTTCTTTCCCTTCGCCGAGGATTCCTGATATCTCGTCGAGGTCGCCCTCGCGGACGTGGTTTTTCGACCGGAACTCGACGGGATCCTCGTCCACTTCCCGGGCAACTTCGTCGATGTGGCTTTCGACGGCGAAGTGACCCTGTGGTGCGCCGTAGCCGCGCATGGCCGCGCCGATCGGGAGGTTGGTGTGGACGATGTCAGCACCGAACCGGACGTTCGGCACCCGGGGATAGATCGGCAAGGGCTTCGTTCCGACGTTTCCGGCGACGGTCATTCCGTGGGGTCCGTAGGCGCCCGTGTTCGAGAGCGCGGAGAGATCCATGGCCTGGAGCGTTCCCTCGTCGTCGACTGCCGTCTTCATCTTCAGCCTCATCGGGTGCCGTGAGCGCATTGCGTGGAACTCCTCTCGACGGCTGGCCTCGTAGATTACCGGCCGGCCAGCGGCAAGGGTCAGCGCGAACGTGATGGGTTCGATCACCATGGCCTGCTTGGAGCCGAATCCGGCCCCGATGCGGGGCTTCTCGACGCGGATATCCCGGATCGGAACGTCGAACAGGTGCGCGAGCTGTCGGCGCGTGTGATACGGCACCTGCGTGCTCGAGATCAGGTGATAGCGGTTGTCCTCGTCCCGATAGGCGAGGGTCGTATGGGGTTCGGGAACGCAGTGGTTCTGATAGGGCGTCTCCCATTCGGTTTCGTGGACGGTGTCGGCGTCCTCGAAGGCACTTTCGACGTCCCCCAGTTCGCCCTCGAAGCTGGATTCGAGGTTTCGGGAGTAATCGGCGCCCGGCTGCCTGTTCTCGACGAAACCCTCCTCGAACAGTTGCGGGGCGTCGGGATCGGTGGCCGCTTCCATGTCCAGCACCGGGTCGAGTTCCTCGTACTCGACGTGAATCTTGCGGCGGGCCCGGTCTGCAGTCTCGCGGTCTTCGGCTGCCACGGCAGCGATCGGGTCACCCACCATCCGGACTTTCTTCCGGAGGACGGTCAGGTCCCAGGGCGTGGGCTCGGGGTAACTCTGGCCCGCGCTGGTGTACACCTGGTCGGGGACGACGTCGCTCCAGGGCGTGATGACCGCGTAGACGCCGTCCATTGCTTCCGCCTCGGACGTGTCAATGGTTTTCACGTGACCGTGCGCGATTTCACTCCGTAGCACCTTGGCCTCGGCCAGATCAGGGACGCGATCCCGGAAGTCGGCAGTGTATTTCGCTTCGCCAGTAACGATCTTCCGGGCGTCGTACTTCTCCACGAACTGGCTGATATGGTCGCGGTCTTCGGATTCTTTCCGGTTGCCCGCCGGTTCGTCCCACGCCATCGGGAACTGCTCCTCCGCGTCGACATCGGCTTCGCCGGTTTCGGACTCGACGGTCGCCGCTTCGGGATCCGGCTCTTCCTCATCCATCTTGCTCATGCTCCTTCACCTCCCGTCCCCGATTCGTCCCCGCCGCCGTCGTCCGTCATCCCCCCGTCGGGGGCGACTCGTTCGCCCTGCTCCATCCGGTCGGCGGCGTCCTGGACCGCCTCGACGATTTTCTTGTAGCCAGTGCACCGACAGAGCACGTCATCGACGGCCTCCCGGGCTTCCGCCTCGGTTGGGTCGGGGTTGTCCCGGAGGTGAGCTGTCGTCGCCATGATCATGCCGGGTGTGCAGAAACCGCACTGGAGGGCGGTGTTGTCGACGAAGGCCTCCTGGACCGGGTGGAGGTCGTCCTGCGTGCCCAGCGATTCGATCGTCTCAACGGTTGCGCCTTCGGTGCGTTTCGCCGGGACGACGCACGATTCCTGGGCCTCCCCGTCGACGATGACGGTACAGAAGCCGCAGTCGCCAGTATCACAACCACGTTTCGACCCGGTGTACCCGTTGCGCCTGAGAACGTCGAGCAGGC
Source organism: Natrialbaceae archaeon (assembly GCA_046710005.1). Classification (GTDB taxonomy): domain Archaea; phylum Halobacteriota; class Halobacteria; order Halobacteriales; family Natrialbaceae; genus DATFIX01. The sequence goes on along the minus strand of JBKEGM010000313.1, from coordinate 1,773 downwards.
TGTCGGATCGCTTTGCCTCGAATCGCTGTTCGGTTCCGTTGAGAGTGAGCTTGAGTTCCATGTGTGAGTTTCCCCCGTGGCGGGTGGTATTTCACTGACCTTAGGGATAGGGGATTAAATATCTAGTCCGAGATCACGGAAGGGAGTTCATGGTCACGGAGGGCCCGATTCCGCGGTTGACGACTATTGCAGTCCGAAAAATCGTGGTCCCGGGGATTCAGTTCAGAGTCTGTCCCAGAGGTCCGCGCTGGCGTCGCCGATCGCGGTCAGATCGTCCGGTTCGACGCCGACGACGCCCTCGCCCCGTTCGTAGGCCACCTCGCCGCCGACAATCGTGGTTTTCACGTCGGCACGACTCGCCGAGTTGACGACGTAATAGGGGACGCTCCCCGGCAGCACCGGGTTGGGGCCGAGGTCGAGGATCGCGAAGTCGCCGCGCTTGCCCTCCTCGATGCTGCCGATCTCGTCGTCCATTCCCATGACCGCCGCGCTGCCGATCGTGGCCCACTCGAGGGCCTTCGCGGCGTCGAACCCGCTCGGGTTGTTCTTCTTCAGTTTGTGGATCCCGACGGCGGTTCGCATCGTCTCGAACATATCCGGATCCCAGCCGTCGTCCCCGATCCCGATGGTCAGGCCCTCCGCTTCCATCTTCTCGACGTCCGCGATGCCGACCGCGTTGTTGGTGTTCGAGTAGGGATTGTGCGCGACCCGGACGTCGTTCTCGGCCAGCACTTCGATCTCTTCGTCGGTTGAATGGACGCAATGGGCCGCGATCACGTCGGCGTCGAAAAAACCCATATCGTCGAGGGCGTGAACCGGTCGCTCGCCGTACTCCTTGATCGCATCGTGAACGTCGACGAGTCCCTCCTCCAGGTGGAGCTGGATCGGGCGATCGTCGCGGGTCGCGCGGTCGATCGTTTCCCGGACCGTCTCTTCGGTGTTGGTGAACAGCGTGTGCAGGCAGTAGTGGCCCTCGATTCGGTCGAAGTCGGATTCTTCCTCGGCGATGAATCGTTCGTTCTCCTCGATGCCGGCGAGGGCTTCCTCCTGGGAGTTCCGTGCGGTGGCCTCGAAGGCGAGCATCGCCCGGATCGGCGTCCGATCGACGCCCTCGGCGACGGCCGGCATCGCGCCCGGAAGCGTGTTCGGCCCGGAGTAGTTGTCACAGAACGCGGTCACGCCACCTTCGAGCATCTCCTTTGCCGAACCCAGGGCTGACAGGCGGGCGTCGCGCTCGGTGAACGCCTCGTCGACGCGCCACCAGATGTCGACCAGCGCCTCGTAGAAGCTCTTGGGCGCGACGTCGAGCGGTGCCCCCCGGATCGGGAGGGCGTACATGTGGGTGTGACTGTTGACGAGCCCGGGGATAACCACGTCCTCAGTCGCGTCGATCACGTCGTCGCCGGACAGGTAGTCGTTCCCGATTTCGGTGACTTCGCCGTCCTCGATCACGACGTGGGCCTCCTCCAGCACCGTCCGGTCGTCGTTCATCGTGACCAGCGTGCCAGCGTTGAGTTTCATACTCCGTGAAATGGGTTCGGTTCCCGTAAAAAGGTATCCCGGACGGGGAAATAGAGTCGATTCCCGTGGCCCGATTGGGGCCGGGAACCGGGCAAGTACTTTTGCCCTATCCAGTCATTGGTCCGGCACATGGTGGATACGCTCATCGAAGACGTCCAGGTCGTCCGACCGACCGGCCTGACGTCGGGAGCCATCGCGATCGCTGACGGCGAGATCGAGGCGGTCGGCGAGGGGGTCGCCGAGCGCTTTCGG
>JBKEGM010000312.1:0-3806 GCA_046710005.1 Natrialbaceae archaeon | reverse complement strand
AACTCGACAGGGAGGACGCCGCACGGCTCTATCTCTACCGGTCCCTCACCGCCTCGAAGGACTACGCCATCGAAGAGGAGTTGAAGGACGGCGTTGCGGAACATCTCGGCCTGAACGACACCGTCACCGAAAACACCATCGAGCGCATCAGCGAGGAAGTCGAGAAACAACTTGGCGGTGAGGTACGTACCGAGGTTCGGGAGGTCCTAGAGGAACTGGAGGACAACGACGAGGTCGTCACGCTGCCGGAATCCTCAGCCGACGGGCGCGGAGAGCCGCCGCTCGTGCTCATCTCGCGCGAGATGCGGAAGAGAGCGTACCAGTATTTCCAGCTGGACCGGGACGAGTCATGGGTCACGTACCCCAAGTGGCAGTTGTTCAAGCTGATGGAGATCGCCGGGCTGTGCAACATCCACCCCAACGACGCCGAGGAATCACTCCGGTTTCTCCCGTACTTTTACTACCGAGACGTGCCCGGATTCAAAGCGCTCTGGAACCAGCTCCGCGAGTATGACATGCTCAAACTGCGGAAGATGTACCTCGCCGCCTTGGAGTCAATCATTACCGTAATCGACGAGTACGGCTACCTGCCCGAGACGACCGATATCGCCGTGGACCTCTCGAATATCATGTGGTACGGTCGGCACTCGAATCAGAAAAACGACAACGGGGAGCCGCTCGACCGGGATGAGATTCCGCACGAAGACTGACAATTTCGGATAGTTCGTATTTTTCGAGATTCAAATACACTTATTGAGTGGGAATCCCATTTTCCTCACGGTCTGGGAACAATCATGGGTAAAAAATTAAGTATTTTCAATCTGGCAATAGGGGCGTTTCTGTCCGGGTATGCAGGCTGGTATGTCCTGCGGGGTCCGTTCCTGAACCAAGAGTTCCCGTCTCGCTGGTTCCTCCTTGGTGCCCTGGGCATGTTTCTCGTGGGCGTCGTGGCGATGTCCTGGGGCGCGAAGGGCTACCTGTACGGCAGGGAGTCGGACCGAGTACAACCGCCAGACAGCCACGTGTAGACTGACAGCTAACCGTCCCAACGGGCGTCGGCAAGCGTCCGCTGGACCACATCGCTTCCCACGGCTTCCGCGAGCGTCTCGTATCCCGAGCGCTCGTTCCGATCGCCAGCGTCCGCGACCAGTCGTGAGACGATGAACTCGGGCGTCGACTTGCCGAGCGTGTGGAACCGGGGCTGATAGTCGACTTCGAGGTCGAGGTCGGCACCCAGCCCCTCGGCGAAGATGCCGTCGACGCGAGCCTCGTCCGGTAGCGGTTCGAGGTCCTCGGCCAGGTGCGTGACGAACGCGCCGAGTGCCTCCCGGTCGACGGTCAATCGGACCAGTCCGTGAAGCAGGTCGGCCGCACTCCCGGGTTCCGTGATGGCCTCGAACTCGTCGACGAGCATGAGCGTCCGACCCTCGTCGGCCAGCGGCGGGACGATCGTTCGGAGCGTGGACTCGAGAACCCCTGCGTTGAAACTGGCGTGACGGCGGTGGAACACGATGTCGTCAAAGACGGTTACCTGGGCGCGCTCGGCCGGAACCGGCAGCCCCATCGACGCCAGGAGGACGACCTGGCAGACGGTCTCTAACAGCGTCGTTTTCCCGCCGCTGTTGGCCCCCGTGAGCACCGCGATGCGCTCGTCCTCCGGGTCGGGTTTCAGATCAAGATCGTACTCGCCCAGCGCGTAGGTGACCGGTTGGACGGCCGCCTCGGCCGTAACCAGGTTCAGGTTGCGACCCCGATCAATCGCCACGCCGTTCCCTGGACTGAACGTCGGCCGGGTCATGTCGTAAGCATCGGCGAATCGACCAAGTGAGAGGTAAAACGCGATGTCGTCGACGGCCTCGATCGCGGCATCCACATCTGCCCGGGCCTCGGCCACGTCAGCCTCGAGGTCAGTCCTGACGCATTCCTCGCGGTCCTCGAGTTCCGACTGAAAATCCTCGGCCAGTTCCCGGAGGCCTTCGCCGACGAAGTCCGTGACGTCGGTCGCACCAGTCGGTGCCGCCTCTCGGATCCGGGCCGGATCGACGTCTGCCTCCTCCCGAACGTACTCGACAAACGCCTCGCGGAACTCGTCAGTATCCCTGGCACCGGTCGCTCGCAGGTCCTCGATGACGTCGATGGCGTCGGCCTTGAGGTGTTCGACCGCCCGTAAGGCGTCGCGCCGCCGATCGAGTTCATCGTCGACGCCCTCCCGGACCTCGCCGTCCTCCAGTCCGGCCAGCGCGTCGGCCGCCGCCCGAAGGTCGTCCGGATCGAGGTCGGCGACGCGCTCGAACGGCCCCGATTCGAGGCCGGCTCCACGAAGTGCCAGCGCCGCTTCGACGGCCGCTCGCTCGCTCTCCCCGGCCGCGTCGTAGGTCTCGAAGGCATCGAGGACGGCCGCCCGCTCGTTCCCCTCGAGGTCGCTCCAGGCGTCACGGACCGCCAGGACAGCGTCCAGGCGCTCTACCATCGGTTCACGACTCGCGAGGGGAGTTAGCACGCGAATGCGATCGGCCGCGCCGGCGGTGACCGCATGCTCGACCGCGAGGTCGATGACATCCTTGTACACCGACCGCGTGTCGCTTGTCGACAGCGTCTCCAGTCCCGCGTCGCCGATGGCGTGCCGAAGGATGCGAGTCGCCCGCCCGCGACTCAGGCCCGCCTCGACCAATGTCCGGACGTCAGCGCCCTCGATGGCCTCGACGGCCGCCTCGGTGCCGATCGAGGACTCGAGTTGCTCCCGGGTCTTCGGTCCCACGCCCCAGTAGTCCTCCAGTCGCATACGAGGAACCGGCGACCGCCACGGTCAAAAGCGCATCCATACTGGAGCTTGACGGCACCGGCGATACTGACGCTACCAACCCCAACGGACATCGTCACGCCGATGTGGTACATCCTGGCCTGACCGCAAATACCACCACGGTCTCAACAGAAGCGGAAGAAGTCGGCTGGTGCGGGACCGGCAGGCCTTCTACACTCCCAGCCACTCGTCATTCCGTATTTCGTCGCCGTTTTCCCGGCAGAACGCGACCGCTTCCCGGCACACGTTCCTGGACCCCGGAAGGGCGTTTTCGCTCCGGATTGCCTCCACGATCCAGTCCGCGATCGTCCTGATCCCCTCGTTCTCGTCGTCGGCGTCGATCGCTTTGAAAATTGTGACATTCCTTCGATGAATCCGACCGTTCGACAGGGGCTCCTCAATCCACCCCCAGCGGTATAGAAACCGTTCCGCCCGTTCCCTCGACCTTCGTTCCAAGGGCGTTCGAACGCTCCCGAACCGTTTTCCGAACCCACTCGTCGGCCACGGGATCGGCCAACGAGGCTGCCCGATACTCGATTTCGGTGGGGACGATCCGCAGGCGATCAAGGCGGCCGTCGGTCACGACCAGTTCGAACAGCGCGCTCCGTTTGTTGTGGACGCCGCTTTTTTCGACATAGTCGTCCACGAAATCGCCGGCGTCGTAAATGATGGGTCGACCACGGTAGACCTCCACGCCCTGGAGGACGTGGGCACTATGGCCGTGAACGACGTCGAACCCCCTCTCGATCAACCACCGGCCGAAGTCCACCTGTGAATCAGTCGGCGACGTGTCCCAGTTCGGCCCCCAGTGGAGAGAAGCGACGAGGAGGTCCGGATCCCGGTCCGCCACCTGGTCGAGGACAGCATCGATGCGGGCACGGGTTGCCGGATCGTTTCGGGAGAGTCTGGTGTAGGCCGTTCCCGCGCCGTTCGGGATGGCGGCGTAGGCAGGCCACCGGTTTGTGAGTGCCACCACGGCCACGGTTAGTCCACCGGCGTCGACGAC
>JBKEGM010000311.1:0-3821 GCA_046710005.1 Natrialbaceae archaeon | reverse complement strand
CGAGCGACGACGTGAACGCCGAGAAGGGGTGTGACCAGGCGATCCGGGCCCTCAATGGCGTCCGGCGCCAGGCTTTCTTCCGGGAGGACCTGGATGCCTTCGAGGCGTTCGTCCAGGAGCGCCTGGAGGAACTCAACCGGTATCGCGCCGGCGAGGCGCGGTTCCCGATCGAGGGACTCGCCGGGGAGCCCAACTATCGTCGGGTGGATCATCGCGATCTCCTCCTGGAGGGTGGCACCGATGAGTGATGTCACCCCGAACGACCGGCAGCAGGACCTCATCGAACATACGGACGGGATGTATCTCGTCGATGCCGGCCCCGGGACGGGGAAGACGTTCACCATCTCCCGGCGATACGTGGAGATCATCGGCCAGCCCGACGTGGAGCCCGAGGACGTTCTGCTGGTGACCTTCACCCGGAGCGCAGCCACCGAGATGACGGAGCGAATCGTCGACCGGAGCGAGGACTACGAAACCCACGAGCTGGCCGACGCCCCCATCCAGACCTTCCATTCGCACTGTTACGACATCCTGCAGGAGCATGGCTACGCCGTCCCAACTCACCTGGGCATCGACGACCGCATCACGAATTCCACCCGCATCATCGAGGAGGAGCTGGTCGAGCAGGAACTCTTCCGGGAGTTCGTCGGGCAGTTCCGCGACGACCACCCGGAACACGCCGACGTGTTCCGGGCCCTCTCGGAGCCGACCGAGTTGCTGGACGTCATCAACCAGCTGGCGGCGAAAGGGGTGTTCCCCACCGAAGCGGGCTGGTATCGTGACGGCGAAGCCCATCTGGATGGGGACTTCGAGGCCTTCAAGGAACGGTTCGACGCGGTCAATCGCCCCCGGAACGATGGACGAAAACAGTCGGACCTCCGCGAAAAACTCAGCCGGTTCGGCAAATCGAAGACGCACCTCCCGGACGCCCCATCGCGGTCGAGGATCCGGGGGTCCGGAACGAAACAGGTCCCAGACGACGTCGCCGAGATGGCGTTCCACGAGGATCGAGGGCCCCTGAAGGCCTTCGTCCACGACGTCTACTACGAGTACCTCCGGTTTGCCCTCCGCCGGAATTACCTCAACTTCGGGTTTCTCCAGCTGTTCGCGTTCGTGCTCCTGTGTGAAAACGACGCCCTCCGTGACTCGCTGGCCTTCGAGTACGTGATGATCGACGAGTTCCAGGACTCCAGCGAAATCCAGTTCAAGCTTGCCCTGCTCCTCGCGGACGCGAACAACCTCTGTGTCGTGGGCGACTGGAAACAAAGCATCTATTCGTTCCAGTACGCGGCCGTCGAGAACATCCAGCACTTCGAGGACCGCCTCGAGCGATTCATCGCCGACCTCAATCGGGACCGAGAACGGGTCCAGTTCGATACGGGAGCCGTCGATCGAATCCGGCTAACGCAAAACTACCGGTCGACGGACTCGCTCATCCGATTCTCGGAACACGCCCTGGTGACGCCGGCCACCGACAACGAGGCCGTGGACGACGGGATCCTCGACGACGTCGTCACCCTCGAGTCGAACGCGGCATTCGACAACTCGACGATCGAGGCCGTGGCGCACGAGGACGAACACGAGGCGGTCCTCGCCAAGATCCAGGCAATCGTCGGGAACGAGGAGTACGCGGTCGAGGACGAGGATGGCGATCCCCGCAACCCGACCCCTGGCGATATCGCGGTCCTGACCAGAACCCGCGATTTCGGTCGCGAGCTCCTGTCGGTGGCCGAGGATCACGCCGTCCCGCTCTCGTATGATGGCGGCGTCGAACTCTTCAGAACCGATCCGGCAAAGTGCCTGCTCGCGTGGCTACGGGTCCTCGAATACGACGCCGATCGAGGCTGGGCGGTCGTCCTCGAACGGGCGGGCTACACGCTCGACGAGATCGATCATCTCCTGGAAACGGAAGCGTACCCGTCGAATCTGGTTGGGTTCCGCGAGGAACTCGCCGCCCTCGAATCCGTCGGCACCGTGGCACGACGCGTCTTCGATCGCTATGGCATGCAGAGCGAGTACGCCGACGTGATTCTCCACCAGATCCAGTCGCTTCACGACACGACCACCCTCACGCGTGGCCACCTGCTGCGGTACATCGAGCGCGGGATCGAGAACGGCAGCACGCACGACGTCCATACCAGCGCCGGCGACGACTCGGTCACCGTCCAGACGATTCACTCCGTGAAGGGCCTGGAGTACCCCATCGTCATTCTCGCGAACATGAACGAGGGGAAATTCCCACCCAGAACCCGGAATTCCGGCGTGATCCAGTACCAGGAGCCGGTCGGCCTCCGAGCACGAAAGGTCTATTCCGAGGTGGGTGCGTTCCCCCACGTCTACGACAACTGGCACTCCGACGTGTATCGTCACTGTTTGGGGAACGATTACGACGAGGAACGGCGCCTCCTCTACGTGGCGATCACCCGCGCCGAGAGCCACGTCTGTTTCGTCGGGGGTGAGGATCCGAACACGTTCCTCGAAGCGCTCCCACCCGACGTGACGGAAGCAGAGACAGCGGTCGGGCCACCCGAGGCACCGCCGACAGCACAAACGCAGCTCCCCTTTGCCGTCTCACCGCCCGAGGGGCCGACGGGCTATTCGCCCCACTCCCTGATGGACGAGTCGGTCTTCGACGATTCGGGAGAACTGGCCGACCCTGAGGGCCGGGGCACCGATTTCGGGTCCGAGGTCCACGACTTCGCTGAAGCGTATGCTACCGACACCGACGCTACCCCATCGAACGCGGACGAGCGTCGTATCCAGGCGTTCCTCGACCGGCGCGACGGCGAGTTCATCGTCGAGGACAATGCGATCCTTCCCCTCACCATCGACGGTGACCGCGTCGCGATCTCTGGCATCGTTGACCTCGTCCACGTCCGCCCGGAGCACGTCGAGATCATCGACTACAAGACCGACCGGAGTCGTCGGGCCCACGACGAGTATCGCAAACAGGTGAGCGTCTATTATCACGTGCTCGAAGCCCAGTACCCTGACCGTGAGCTGTCTGCGAGTCTCTTCTATACACACGATGGAGAACAGGTGACGATCGAACCGATCAGTATGGACGAATTGGAACGGATCGTCCGTGAGCTTGGCGGGGAGTAATCCACCTCAGAACCGGGTTCAGCGGACTGCCAGGGTTCGATCGTTCAGCAGAGAAAATAGCAAGGCTGCCGTTTCGGCCTTCGGATTGACGCTGTCGGGATAGTTGGGTTCGACGTGGGTCTCCCGAAGTATGTTCAGGTTACGGCCAGCTTTGCTGTCGGGTCACTCGACCTCAGTTCCTTCAATCGGGCTCTTCCCAAAACGATTGGATCCGTTGATCCAGTTCCCTGACGACAACGGTCATGACGTCTCTCCAGCCCCTCGGAAAGGCTTCATCGTCACCTGGCTTGCCTGCGTCTGGTGGCGGATGGAAATGATCCCTGGAATTGTGTTCGCACGCGATTCCGTCTGTGTACTCTGATTATTGATGACCTCACCAGGTGCAATGTGCGAATGGTCATCAGGAATAATCGCCTGCGTCGACTGCGCGATCCAGATGGAGCCGGATCCCGACGAGCGCGATCGCTACGCCTGCGATGGCTGTGGGCTCGTCGTCGACGCCCTCGCGGCGCTCACGCGCTTCCGTGTGGAACTCGGCCATCTCGAGGGGCCGCTGCAGCTGTGTGCGCGATGTAGTCCTGGCGGGCCCGCGACGTACTGGACGCACGACCTCGATGAGCATCTCGTTGAGTGAGACATGTTGCCGACGCTTACACCGTTTCCATGGAGGACCTCGTTGACGAAGTCGACGTCGCGCTTGACCGCGACTAATGGGG
>JBKEGM010000310.1:0-3828 GCA_046710005.1 Natrialbaceae archaeon | reverse complement strand
CAACGACCTCCCCGTCGACCGAGCGAAAACGAACGATCACCGGGCGGATGCAAGCGGCGGATCGACCGGGCGGGGGTGAGTGCCCGTCCGGGCGTTACTCGAGGATCGTCCAGCCGTCCTGGTATTTATCGAGCATCTCCCTCGACCGTTCGTCGATCGGGTGATCGCGATCGGGCACCTCGACCTCGTAGTCCGGCTCGAAGAGACGGGTGCTGAAGTACCGTTCGCCAACGTCGCAGATCAGCGTGACGACGGTCTCAACGTCTTGCTGCTCGAGAACTTTCTGGGCGCCAGCGACGTTCGCACCGCTGGAAATACCCGCGAAGATACCTTCGTTCTTCGGCAGCCAGTCGGCCATCTCGAGTGCCTCTTCGTTGTCGACCCGAACGACACCTTCGAAGAGTGCCGGGTCGAGGTTTTCCGGGATGAACCCGTCGCCGATACCTTCGATTTCGTGGGACCCCCATTCGCCTTTGGCGAGGAGCGGGGCATCGTACGGCTCGAGCGGGAAGATCTCGGTCGCATCCGGGCCGTACTCCTCTTCGATGTGACGGGCCACGCCAGTGACGGTCCCACCCGTGCCCTGACCGTGGACGAAGGCGTCAGGCGCACCGTCGAGCTGATCCGTGATCTCGGGGCCGGTCGTTTTCTTGTGCGCGGCGATGTTGTCCGCGTTGCTGAACTGGTCGGGGAACCAGTACTTGCCAGGGTTCTCTTCGATCATCTCCTCGGCCTTGTCCTGGGCGAGGTCGACGTCGGACTCGGCACCGGGCGTCTCGATCAGGTTCCCGCCGTAAACGCGGATGAGCTTCTTGCGCTCTTCGCTCATGCCCTCGGGCATGACGATGTTCACGTCGAAGCCCAGGCGAGTCCCGACGAAGGTACAGGCGATCCCCGCGTTACCGGTCGAGGTCTCGAGGATCTCCATGTCTTCGGTCAGGTCCTCACGTTCGACCGCCTTCGTGATCATCTCGTGGTAGATCCGGTCCTTCAGGCTGTTCGACGGGTTGAACGATTCCCACTTGGCGTAGATTGTCCCCTCGTAGCCCTCGCTTGCCTCCGTGAGCTCGACGAGGGGCGTGTTTCCGATCGCTTCGAAGACGTTACCGGCAGCCGTAGCGTTCCGGTCCCATTCTGGAGCCATAACACTCCAACCTGAGTGGCTCTCCTAATAAAAATGGACTATGTGTTCTCGATTTTGTTGAATAAATGCCGTTTTCTGCTCGAAAATCGGGCCCCTACCTCCAGAAATTTACATGTACCCGTCGGCGAACTCGTCGATCATCAATTCGACATCGTCGCCCAGCGGGTAGAGCACTGGACACTGGGCACCCGTTTCGACGTACTCCCGAACCTTCTCCCGGCACTGTTCCGGCGTCCCGCTGGCGGTCAGTTTCCGGACTACCTCGTCGGGAATCAGATCCATCCCTTTTTCGATGTCTTCCTTGTCCGCCGGCCAGCCGCCGATGGCGTCACCGACCTCGTCGATGAGGTCCTGGCTGACCCCGCTGGCTTTCATGATATGGGGCTGTTGCCCGAGGTACTGGGTGATGAGTTCGCGGGCGTTGTCGAGGGCCTTCTGCTCGTCGTTGTCCATCGAACAGACGACGAGTTGGGGTCGGTCGACGTCTTCCAGCGTTCGATCCGCGCGTTTGGCGCCGGTTTTGAGGGCCTCAAGGGCCTTCTCGTTGTACTCCGGACTGACGAGGTAGTTCATCACGACGCCGTCGGCGTACTCGCCCGTCAATTCGAGCATCTTGAACCCCGTCCCGCCGACATAGACGTCCACGGTCCGTGGTCCTGCGTCGCCGTGGACCACGTCGAGTTCCACGTCCTCGAGCTGGACGAACTCGCCGTCGTAGGTCACGTTCTCCATATCCAGCAGCATCTGGAGGGCTTCGACCGTCTCGCGCATGGCGAGCAGTGGACGGCGCCGGTCCACGCCGACCTTGGAGGCAATCGGTTCCCACCAGGCACCGATGCCGAGTTCGATTCGATCGGGGCCGGCGAGTTCCTCGAGGGTACTCGCCGTCTGCGCGATGAGTGCGGAGTTTCTGGTCCAGTTGTTGATGACGCCGGTGCCGAGTTTGATCTCGTCCGTGACCGCCGCATAGGCCCCGAGCGGAGTTACTGCATCACGTGCCAGTCGCGATTCCGCCTGCCAAATCTCGTCGAAGCCTTGTTTCTCGGCATACTCTGCGTACTCCATGTTCTCGCGGATGGGGTGTTTGTCCTGCAAGTACAGTCCGACCCGATTGCCCCTGGTACTTTTGCTCATAGTATCGTCGCCGAGTACTCGGAGTCGAGGCAAAAAGGTATGGGTCTGAGTGCCACGCAATTCCCCCGTGACCCCGACCGAAGGGTTCCAAAAGTATCATATATTTGGTGGCTTCTCTGCCGATTGTTTCCTCTTCACAAGGTTTATATCCGGAATATGCGTCAGAACGAACGTTATCCGTCAGCGTTGACGGAGGTATTACCCATGCAAACTGACCTACGCGGCAAGGATATGATAACGACTCAGGAGTGGAGCAAACCGGAACTCGAGTCCGTTCTCGACGTGGCCGACGACCTCAAGCAGGAATTCGCACGGGAGCGATGGGACCATTTCGACTCGTTGACTGGTCGCTCGCTATTCATGTTGTTTTACAACTCGAGCACCCGAACGCGAAACTCATTCGAGGCAGGGATCAACCAACTCGGCGGGTACGCGCACATCATGACTCCGGACCAACTCCAGTTGCAGCATGGAGAGTCTGCCAGTCGAACCTCGAAAGTGCTGTCCCGATACGGTCACGGGTACGCCGTCCGGGTGCTCGGTGAGGCCGTAGACTTCGAGTATCCGAAAGGGACCGAGATCGTCCGCCAGTATCAGGAGGGCGCGGAGGTGCCAGTGTTCAACATGCAATGTGACACCTATCATCCCTTCCAGACGCTCGCCGACCTCCAGACGGTCCGGGAGCGGAAGGATTCGGTCGAGGACATCAACTTCACCGTTTCGTATGCCTACGCACCGGAAGTTCGGCGCCCGGCGAGTGTTCCGCACTCCTCGATCCTCGGGTTCACGAAAATGGGCGCCGATGTCACGCTTGCCCATCCCGATGGGATCGACCTCGATCCCGAGGTCGTCGACCAGGCCGAGGAGAACGCCGACGAGGCCGGCGTGGATTTCACGATCGAGCACGACATGGAGCGGGCCTTCCGGGACGCCGACGTCGTCTACCCGAAACACTGGGTGTCGACCAAGGTCGGCGAGCGCGGCGTCGAGGAGGAAAAGGAGATTCACGACCAGCACGAGGACTGGATCGCCGACCAGGACATGATGGACACGGCCAAACACGACGCGATCTACATGCATCCCCTGCCCGCGAAGCGGGGGTACGAGGCAACCGACGCCGTCATGGAAGGGCCACAGAGCGTCATCTACGACCAGGCCGAAAACCGGATGCACGCACAGAAAGGCGTGATGGCGCTCACGATGGGTGGGCGAGGGTTCTAAACCCATGAGCGAGGATTCAGACTCCGACCTGCTCGACCCGCTTCCGCCTTCCGAACCGGAACCGGAGTTCGACCTGGACGTCGAACCGCCGGACTTCTGGGAAGGGGAGCGCGAGAAACCGCTCTGTATGGTCGCGCTCGGCGGGAACGCGTTGGTACCCGGCGGTGGCGAGGGGACTTACGAGGAGCAGATGTCGGCCGTCGAGAATACCGCGAAACAGATCGTGGACGTCATGAAGGCCGGGTACAAAGTCGTCCTGGCCCACGGCAACGGCCCACAGGTCGGCGCGCTTCTGTTGCAGCAAGAACAGGGCGATCCGCCAGAGCAGC
>JBKEGM010000309.1:0-3853 GCA_046710005.1 Natrialbaceae archaeon | reverse complement strand
GGTTAGCCGTCTTGTCCGGGACTCCCCACTAACCATATTACGTAAAACCACGCATCTGCGGCTTAATTGCTTTGTGGCAAGCAAAGGGAAGCCACTGTCTGGAACCCACTCGTGCACGAAAGCAGGAAGCCTTTTGCAGGCGGGGCGAGCATCCACACTCGATGGTCGACCGCGACGACGTTTGCGTCCTCGTCCCGACTTACAATGAAGCCGAGACAATTCGCGAGGTGGTCAACGGGTTTCGCGACCAGGGGTTCGACCGTGTCCTCGTCGTCGATGGGCGCTCGACGGATGACACGCGGCAACTGGCCGAAGCGGCCGGTGCCGAGGTGACGGTCCAGTCGGGGTCGGGACGGGGTTCCGGTAAAGGAGAGGCCGTTCGTGAGGGGCTGGATTTGATCGAACGACCCTACGTCTTATTGGTCGACGGCGACGGAACCTACCGGCCGGAAGACGCCGAGACCATGATCGAACCACTGGTTGCCGGCGAGTGCGAACACGTGATCGGCAATCGGTTCGCCGACATGCGCTCCGGAGCGATGTCCAGGCTGAACCGAGCGGGCAATCGTCTGATTAACAGGGGCTTTCGTCGAATCCATGGGCACGACTATGGGGACATTCTCAGTGGGTATCGTGCGTTTACGCTTGCGTCCGCGCGTATAATGCCCCTTACCGCCCAGGGATTCGGCATCGAGACCGAGATGGCCGTCGAGTGTGTCAAACAAGGGATCGATACCTGCGTCGTTCCAGTGACCTACGCCCCCAGGCCGGAAGAATCCGAAACCAACCTGCGCCCGTTTCGTGACGGGGGGATCATTCTTCTCACGCTTTACCGGATGGCGAAAACGAGCAATCCGCTGTTTTATTTCGGGAGCGTCGGTGTGCTACTGTTACTCCTCGGGGGGGTTCTGGGGACATACGTCGCTTTCGAATGGGTGACTACCCGGACGAGCCACGAAATCGTCGCTTTCGTAGCGGGGTTCCTGGTCCTCCTCGGGATTCAACTGGGTATCTTCGGCATGCTATCGGACATGGTAGTATCCCTCCACCAGGAACAGATGCGACGACTCGATCGCCTGGACGAGGATATCGACGACGAAACCTAACGTCAGAATGGCACCAGCGACCTCAGTCGCTGGAAAAACGATGGCGTTCTCGTTGCTCTGTACTCCTCGAAAACTGGGTGTAATGCGTTCAGGAGTTCCTGTTCGTCCTCGAAAGTACTGACGTCGAGTTCCTCCAACGCCGTTTCGAACGCGACCGTATTTCCGCTGGCATTGTAGGGAATAGATTCGCCCTCCATCGCCGAACGGACCGTCTCGCGATCGGCCGGGAAAGAGAGGTCTCGATCATTGATGCGCGCTGCAACGGCGGCGATCCCGAACTCGACGACCTCCGGGTCGCTCGTATCGTTCGTTGGTGGCCGAACTCCCATCGTCGGGCGTTCGTAGGATGTCGAACTACATAAAGACCCTCGAACGGGTCGCAAAGCCTTTCGATCCCGATCCATACCCTCTATACATGACCGAGTATACGACGGTTTCCATCCCGAAAGATCTCGCTGAGCGGGTCGAAGAGACCATCGAAGGAACGAGTTTCTCCTCGACGAGCGACCTGGTGCGATTCCTCCTCCGCAGCATCGTGATACAACACCAGCAACGCGGCGAGTTGACAGAGGCCGAGTTCGAGGAAATAACCGAGCAACTCCGCGACCTGGGATACCTGGAGTGACTATGCGCGATTCCGGGCTCGCCCTTGCTTACTCTGGGTTGTCTTCGAACGTTCGCGTGGGCGGCGTGGCCGCCAGCATTTCGACGTCCTGACGGCGCCCCCGCCGATCGTAGGCGACGACCGTTTCCCGTTCCCAGGGCGGGATTGCCACGAACACGACGGCGTGGAGATCGTCCCGACGGTCGAGTGCAGGATCGCCTCGCGGGTGCGAAACGAATCGACCTTGCGTCTGCCCGAGGGGCGTTCCCAGATCGACGCCGAATACCGCCGAAATGGAGCCGCCGCTATTCGGGAGATAGAAGTCGGAGAACACTGGGTTCTCCGGTGGGATCTCTTCAATCCCGAGATCTATGGCCGGCGTTGTCGCCAGGCCGACCGTCACGTTGTCGGGATCGGCACTTTGGGCAATATCGAGCAAGGCATCGACCAGGCCATCAGTGACATAAACCACACGGAACGTTAGGAGTGGTCACCATTAACCCCGTCGCCGATTGCCACCCAGGAAGTGGCGTCAGAATGGTCGGCACGACGGCGTTCGTCCTCAAAGAGGTCGCCCCGTTCGGGGTGAATCGTTCAACCGTTCGGCGCCGTCCTCGGTAACGACGACCAGGTCCTCGATTCGGACGCCAAACTCGTCTTCCAGATAGATGCCAGGTTCGACGCTAAAAACCATTCCAGGTTCGAGTTCGCGGTCGTTGCCGCCGACGATGTAAGGCGCTTCATGGACCTCGAGCCCAACCCCGTGTCCAGTTCGATGGATGAACGCGTCGCCGTACCCGGCCTCTTCGATTACTGCCCTGGCTGTCCGGTCGATGGTCCCTGCCTCGACGCCCGGTTCGACCGCGTCGATGCCGGTATTCATGGCCTCTAGAACGGTTTTATGGACCGTATCAAATTCATCTGGGGGTTCACCGTCGAAGACCACTGTCCGGGTCTGGTCGCCCGGATACCGATCCAGGTAGCCACCGAAGTCGAGGACTACCGGTTCGCCGGGCCGGATTTCACGATCCCCATGCGTATGATGGGGCATCGCCCCATTCGGTCCCGACCCGACGATGACTTCGAAGGCGAGTTCTTTACTGCCACCATCCGCGAGTCTCCGTTCGATTTTGCGGGCCAGTTCGGCTTCGGTCACCCCCACGGCGTCGGCACCCATTGCCCGGATCGACTCGCTCACCTCATCTGCAAGGGCCCCCGCCCGGCGCAGGACATCGAGTTCGGTTTCGTCCTTGGTAATCCTGAGATCCTCGAACACCTCGCTGGCCAGGGCGAAGGTCGCATCCTCGAGCGTCTCCCGGAGGTCGAAGGTGAAAGTCGCCCACATCGTCTCGTCCACCAGAAGTCGTCCACCATTGAGGTTCAAATCGGTGGCCACGCGCTTCAAGAGCAAAAGAGGATCCTCGTCATCGTCCCAGGTTCGCACGTCTTCGATCCAGGTCCCCGTCTGGAGTTGTTCAGCGTACATGCTTGGTGCGATCATCGTCGGTTCACCCGCTGCCGGAACGATGCACACAAAGAGACGTTCGGATGGCGTCTCGTGGAAACCGCTTACATAGTAAAGGTTCGGGCTCGGAAAGAGAACCGCGGCATCTGCCCCTGACTCCTGGAGTCGTCGCTGACAGCGTCGGGTTCGGTCGGTGAACGGATTCGCCATAGCGAAATCCTGGCGGGCAGCGGGCATAAAGGGCTGGCAGTCGCTTTCAAACAACGCGGTTCTCGTCACTCCCGCCGACCCCGAGGATCAACGTTCCGGCTGCGATGGCCAGAACACCCCCAATTGCCAAGGGTCCAACGAGCGCAAGCGACGAGCCCGGAACGAGCATAAGAGCGAAAACGGCGAGGGTCCCTCCCACCAACAACGCTGTCCCCCCAAGGCGACGGGTGAATCCTTGACTCATCGAGCAATGCTGAGGGATGGGGCCTAAAAACCCTTGTGCCGGCCAGGAGCGCTGTCGTGGAGGGGGCGACACGGAGCAGCAGAATCGATTTCCACCACAATTCCCTTGACCAGGGCCTAGTCCGATCCTTCCTCTGTGTTGACGAACCCATCGAGGTCGAACTCGTCCGGCGGGCGGCCGGCCTCGTCGAGGACGTCCGTCGTCACCACGACCTCACAATCCAC
>JBKEGM010000308.1:0-3856 GCA_046710005.1 Natrialbaceae archaeon | reverse complement strand
GAGAAGTCGCCACCGGGCGGCGAGACCGCGCCGATGACCGAGATGGAACCCTCGGTTCCGTTGATGTTCTGGTAGGAGCCGGCGCGCTCGTAGAAGGCGCTCAGGCGAGCGGCCAGGTCGGCCGGGTAGCCTTCCTCGCCGGGCATTTCCTCGAGACGGGAGGAAATCTCGCGCATGGCCTCAGCCCACCGCGAGGTGGAGTCGGCCATCAGCGCGACGTCATAGCCCATGTCGCGATAGTACTCCGCGATCGTGATGCCGGCGTACACGCCGGACTCCCGGGCCGCCACCGGCATGTTCGACGTATTCGCGATGAGTGAGGTGCGCGACATCAGCGGCTTCCCGGTTACCGGGTCCTCGAGGTCCGGGAAGTCGTCGATTACCTCGGTCATCTCGTTCCCGCGTTCGCCACACCCCACGTACACGACGATGTCGGCGTCGGACCACTTGGCGAGTTGGTGCTGCATCACTGTGTTGTGAAGGACGGCCGGCACCTCGCCGCCGACGAAGTTGTGTGTCTCTGGAACCGTCACGTCGTAGACGGTCCGTTCCTCCTCGACGACCTCGACATCGACGATCGGGTCGAAGAAGACGTCCTCGAGCATCGCGGACACGGACGCCGCACGATCGGCGAGCGCGCCGCCACCGTCGGCGATGACGTCACGAATCGACTCGAACGCACTCCGACTCGGGTCCTCTTCTAAACCGGTGTAATTCGAGGTTTCAATGCCTGCCTCGGCAAAGTCGGTGTACCGGGCGGCCTCCGCAATGTCGGCCATCGTTTCCGAATCGACTGGCACCGTATCGACGTTAGTGTTGGCCGTGGTGGTACGGGCGTGTTCGCCCATTGCTTCGAGCTTCGTGTGGGAAAGGGCGTCGCCATGGGCGATCGCCCCGTGCAGCGTCTCGAGTTCCTCGGCACCAGTCACGACGACCCGGTTCGCACCGTTCTCGCGCTCGGCGACACGAACGAGGACGCCGAGACGGGCAAGCAGGTACGTCAGATCGGTCGCCATGGCGTCACTCGAGGTGGCGATCTCGGCAGTGCCACCGCTGAAGGAACCGTCTCCGAGGTAGTACCCACGGAGGAACGCTGCCACGACGTCGCTGGAGCCGCGCTTGACACTGTCGGGGACAGTCGCCGTAACCGACTTTTCCGTTTCGGGAACGCCCATCGCCGAGAGCAGCGACGCGATTACTGTGCTCCGGATCTCGACGGTTTCGACCGTATTGTGAACCGTCGCTGCCGTCTCGACGTCGAACAGGCGTTCGGCGAGCGTGGTGAATCGGTCGCGAAGGCGATCCTCGCCGTTGTGGAACCGAACCGTCCGCTCGGTGATCATCCCCTCGCTCAGGACGAGACCGAGAAATTCGGCGAACGACTCGTCGACGAGCGATGGGATTCGAACCGTTTTGCCGTTACTTCCTGGTTTTACACGCTCGACTGCCGGCCGCGTCTCGTTGAGGTGATCGAACACGCCAGCGATCGCCGACAGAGTCGGTCGCGTCCGACCCAGCGCGTAGTTCATGAACACGTCATAGGACACGTCGGCCGCCGCCGCGAGCGATTTCTTGGAGACTTCGGTCGAGTCTACGACGTCACGGAACCGTTCGACGGTCGAGTCCATTGCAGCCCGGTTCTCGGGTAACAACTCGTACGGATCCGTCCACACCTCGCTGCCTTCGATCGGAAGCGACCGGGGCATAACCAGCGAATCGCCGGTCGAGAGGTCCCCTGCTGGCGTCGGTTCGATCTGGAGGTCACCGCGTATCCGGAACAGTTTGTGCGCCGGCGTGACCTCGAGTTTTCGCCCGCTGGCCGTTTCGATGCGGACGAGGCCGTCCGTCGATCCCCGGTAAACGTGGGACGTGTTTGCCGGCCGGATCTCGCCCGCCGTCTGGTCGAATGTGAGGATGTCGGTCTCGGCTTCCCGTAGCACTTCGCCCGACTCGGGAACGTCTTCCGTCAACCGATCGAACAACTCCTGGATTGGTAGCGTTTCGCCGTCGGCGAGCGTTATCGGCGTGTCCGGAGTCACGCACTTCCCCGAACCAAAGGGCCCGGGAATCGCGGCCGTCCCGCCCTTCGCGAGGGGGAAAAGGCCATCGAGGATGCGCTGGCCGGACATGAGCGGGTCCGAGGGCGTCTCCTTTTCGACGGTGGGTCGGGCCTCGCGAACCGGCCACTCCTGGTGCATGGTGACCGCCTCGCCGTTGTCGAGGACGACGACCGGGTCGTCGACCGTGAAGTTGCCGCTCTTCGCCTCGGTTACCTCGCCGCCTTCGAAGTCCGGCGGGACCATTACCTTGTGTTCGATGCTCTCGGTTTCGGGAACCGTTCCGACGACGTCGCCTGGATCGACGGACTCGCCGTCCTCGACGGTAGGCGTGAACTCCCAGGTTCGATCGAGGTCGATACCCGGGGCGTCCACCCCGCGGTCGAGGAACGAACCCATCGATTCCTCGAGCACCGGGAGCGGTCGCTGGACGCCGTCGTAGATGGTGTCCAGCAGTCCCGGTCCGAGGTCGACTGTGAGCGGTTCGCCCGTGTTTTCGACCGGTTCGCCGGGCGCGACCCCCGAGGTCTCCTCGTAGACCTGGATCGTCGTCACGTCGCCTTCGATCTCGATGACTTCGCCCATCAGACCGTCGTTCCCGACCCGAACCATGTCGTTCATCTGGGCGTCCATTCCGGACGCCGTGGCGACCGGACCACTCACGCTCGCGATGACGCCGTCTTCACGGACGTCGGTTTCTGTATCTGTTGCTTGACTCATAGCTTACTCTCCCATCAGGTCCATACCGATGGCTCGTTTGATCTTCTCGCGTAGTGCACTGCTGCCGGCGCCCCCACCCAGGGTCACGAAAACGGGGTCGAGACTGGTCTCGACCTGGTTGCGGACCGACCGCTCGAGGTAATCGAGGTCGTCCTCGTGCATGATTACGATGCCCACGTCCTCGTCGTCCAGCACCGACCGGACGGCGTCGTCCAGTTCCGACGACTTCTCCTCCTCCGGTACGTTCTGGAACTTCCGGACACCGGCGAGACGGAACCCGGTCGTGAATTCGGGACTGCCGATGATGGCGATTTCCTTGCTCATAGCATCACCAGTTCGTCCTGGATGTCGGATTCAGACAGGCCAACCTCGCGGCCGCGTGCGATCGCTCTGATGTTGTCGACCTCCCGTTCCTTGGCGAGAATGTACGCTAGGACCGGGGAAATCGACAGGGGGTAGAGGTAACTCATGCGGTCGCCATACCGCAAGAGCGCTGCTTCGAGGTCGCGTTCGAAACCGATCAAACTCTCCGTCCCTTCCAGTTCCTGAAACGCTTCCGAGAGGGCATCACCGTACGTGCTGTCCTGGACATGCGACTGGAGTTCATCGGGACTGGTTGCGAACTGGGCGATCTCGGCCTCGTCGAAAAGTCGCCCCCCGTCGATGTAATATTCCGAGGGATCGATATCGGCCCCGCTGCGGGCCAGGCGGAAAGCGTTGCGGATGTTCCGGAAGTCGATCTCGGCTTGGAGGAACTCGACGTAGAGTTTGGAGGCTTCCGAGCGAACGTCGAAGTCGGCGACCAGGTTCTCGTAAAACGCTCTGTCGACGGCGTTTTCGAGGGGGATCAACAATTCCGTGTCCTCGAAGTCGCCGTAAGCGGTCTCGAGTCCATCGTGGAAGATCGTCCCCTCGAGTTCCTCGACGACCACTTCGAGCGACTCGGCGTCGACCAGGCTCCGGAGGAATTCTTCCTCGAACTCGCCGGCCTCGATGAGGTCGCCCTCGATTTCCTCGCGATCGGCGCCCGAATAGAGTCCACGGAGCACGGTTTTCACGTTCCAGGCGTCGAACTTCCG
>JBKEGM010000307.1:0-3860 GCA_046710005.1 Natrialbaceae archaeon | reverse complement strand
TTTCGATCAATGCCTGTTGGTCCTCAGTTAGCAGGTCTTCGGATGCGTGATCGTGTTCGAGGGTGTGGAGCGTATAGGAGATGCCGACGGCGTCCAGTTGATCACCGAGTTCGGAGAGGCGGTCGTGCGAGCAGGTGACGATCCAGTGCGCCTCGCCGTCCTGAATCGGGAACGGCATTTCGAGTGGGATCCCGGAGCCCACGATCGGGAACAGGAGCGTTGGTTCCGTCGTTTCGATCTGGATCATCGACGCGTCCTCGCTACGATTGAGAACGTCCAGTGCCGTCACCGTTTCTTCCTCCTGGAAGGCCTCGATCACGCCCGTCACGTCGGGACCGCTGATTTCGACCAGTCCCGTCGCCGTCTTCTCGCCAGGAAAGGCCGAAAGAATGGTCAACTCGGCGTTCGGATACGATCTGGAGATTCGACCGATCCACATCTCAGCGGGGATGGAAATAGTGAGGGAGGCTCTGGTCATCGATCGTTCGTAGGTATTCGCGCGGGCACAAGGGCGTTTCTTTCGAATCCGATCAGGTCGACCGGACCGTCTTCGAACGGCTCCGGACCGCCGACTGCTCGGGACCGAACTGAGGGTCGAAGGCGTTCGTGCGAGAGCTTTTTGCCTGCGGACGATCCGGTAGTGGTATGGCGAACATCTCGCGTTCTCGTGTCCTTTCGGCCGATCCTGGTGCCGTCGAGCGCGCTATCACCGACGACGTGGCTGCGTTCATGCGGACTGCCGGCTACGACTCGGTCCAGTTAGAAGACGGGCGGTTGGAACTCGAACAGACCCTTGGGCTGGCGAACTTTTCGTTAACGCTCCGGATCGTCGATGATTCTGATTCGGTGCTTGCACTCGAGCAAGAAGCTGGGCATTTCGAGGCGATGACCACCAACTACAAGGTCGAGTCCGTGAACGGCGGGACGGAATTATCGGCTCGAACGGAATTCACCCTCGGGGGTGTCGTCGGGAGCGTCCTCGATGAAACGCTCGTTCGTCGCCAACGTGGGAAAGAACTCGAGGCCCAGTTCGATTTCGTTGAAGACGTTCTCTAAACGGAAAACAGCGCGAGTTCCCCGCCCCACCGTGGGCGGGGGTGAAGCGCGGACGCTCAGTTGCGTCCCCGTTTTTTTGGGTATCGGGACGCCCGTCTACGATATGGAACCCACGTTATCGGCCTCGCAAAACCCGCGCACCCATCTCGGGATAAGACGCGGTGCGCCGGGCCTGTGTCGCGCCCTCGTGAAGGGGCAGAAGCCCACGGACACACCATCCACGGCGGCAACAGACGACCTCTGTTGCGGTGGCACCAACGGTGTGTTCGGGTGTCACTGGTTCCACGCGAGTCCCGATGAGGACGAGCACGGGCGGAATTAAATTCGCCATCGGTCGTTCCGCTGGCTTCGTGCCAGAGACCACGGCGAAGCCACGGGCCACCGCGCACGTGGTACTTCACACGTAACCGAGGCCTGTTCACGCTCCCCGCAAAGCGGTTCTTGGTGCATCATAGCAAACACCATGTTAATTGCAACCCTCCGCCGGCCCGAAGATATTCGTGGAAACGACTTCCCTCGATGCTGCCCTCCGTTTTCTTGAAGATGGAACGAAATCATGCGGCCGTAGTCAAAGCGGTCACATCGAAGGCTCAGAACGAAATCCCCCTCGGGCCAACCGGTGCGGATGACGGGACTCGAGTAATGCGGTCGGCGGATTGCAGTGGACCGACGAGGTGGGCAGCATGAGTATGTTCTGCTATCAGTGCCAGGAAACGGCGGGTAACGACGCCTGTATCGACGTCGGCGTGTGTGGCAAAGACGCCGCAACGGCCAACTTGCAGGACCTCCTGGTCTGGGAACTCAAAGGCCTCTCGTACGTGGCCCAGCGTGCCAAAGAAGTCGGCATTACCGACGAGGAAACGAGCGTCTTTATCGCGGAAAGTCTCTTTTCGACGGTCACGAACGTCAATTTCGACCCCGAGTGGTTCGAGGACCAGATCCGGGAGACCCAGGAACGCCGCGATGCACTCTGGGCGGAGTACGAGGCCGCCGCGGACGACGTCGATGAGGAATTGCCCGAGGCGGCGACGTGGACTGGCGAGGGGTCAGCGGAGCTTTACGAGAAAGCGGTGCCGTCGGAGGTGGGCGTTCCCAAGACTGAAGACGAGGACCTCCGCTCCCTCAGAGAATTGCTGACATACGGACTCAAAGGGATCGCGTCGTACGCGGACCATGCGTATGTGCTGGGAGAGAAGCGGACGGCGGTTTTCGATTTCGTCCAGCGTGGACTGGCAGCAACGCTCAACGAGGACCTCGGTGCGGATGAGTTGACCGCGCTGGTACTGGAAGCCGGCGAGATGGGCGTCGAGGTCATGGAAATTCTGGACACTGCGCACACGGAGACCTACGGCCACCCCGAGCCGACCGAGGTCGACATCGGCGTTCGGGACCGACCGGGGATCCTGATCAGTGGCCACGACATGAAGGACATGGAGGAGTTGCTGGAACAGACCGAAGGCGAAGGCGTGGACGTGTATACCCACGGGGAGATGCTCCCCGCGCACGCCTATCCAGCGTTCAAGGAGTACGACCATTTCGTGGGGAACTACGGCAACGCCTGGTGGGAACAACACCGGGAATTCGAGTCGTTCAACGGTCCGGTCCTGATGACGACGAATTGTCTCGTCCCGCCCGAGGACTCCTACGCCGACCGCGTTTATACCACGGGCACTGTTCGGTTCCCGGACCTTCCACACGTGTCGGATCGCGAGGACGGCGACCCGAAGGATTTCTCGCCGCTCATCGAACACGCCAAGGAGACGGCACCACCGGAGGAACTCGAGACCGGGACGATCCCGAACGGGTTCGCTCGCCGATCGGTCCTCGATAGGGCTGACGACATCATCGAGAGCATTCAAGCAGGCGATATCCGTGGGTTCGTGGTCATGGGTGGGTGTGACGGTCGTCACGCGGAACGGGAGTACTACACCGAGATGGCCAAATCGCTTCCAGAGGACGTGATCATCCTCACGGCCGGTTGTGCGAAGTTTCGGTACAACAAGCTGGATCTCGGCGACATCAACGGCATCCCACGGGTACTTGACGCCGGCCAGTGCAACGACTCGTACTCGCTACTCAGGATCGCGACAGCACTCCAGGAGGCACTTGGGGTTGACGACATCAACGACCTCCCGATAGCCTACGACATCGCCTGGTACGAGCAGAAAGCCGTCACCGTGCTTCTCGCACTCCTGAGCTCGGGCGTCGAGGACATCCGACTGGGTCCGACGTTGCCTTCCTTCCTGTCCGAGGGTGTGACCGACCTGCTCGTGGAGGAATTCGGCATCGCGCCGATCAGATCCGTCGAGGAAGACAAGGAAGCGATTCTCGCCGCGATGTAAGTCGGATTCCTTTGGGGTATCGGGTCGAAACCGCTGGTAGTTTCGGGGCAGCAGTTCTTGTTTCGTCTTTCATCTCTAGGTGTTGGTCCGGCTTGGAGGGTCCACGTCGTTTGATGTTCGATGAGACAGCAGTGGTGGGATGGTGGTGGATTTATCTGAAATGTCAGCGGAAACCGAATTCGTGAGGGGTTTTCCGTTTCCCACGTTTTTCGTTCGGGGAGACATCGAAAACCGTGCTGGCCACCTGAATCGAACCCAGAAAGCCCAAGAATCCCTCGGCGAGATCGTCTTCGTTGAAAACCCCAAAAACTTATAGGCTTGACAGGCGCAAAACTACGCCGTTCACGGCGTGGATACGCGCCGTCACTCTGGGAAACATACCACATTTCAAACGCCTGGCCGGCGGGTACGGAACTCATAGCGCCGGCGCTTGCCTTCGGCGGTCACCAGCGTCGCTTCGAC
>JBKEGM010000306.1:0-3877 GCA_046710005.1 Natrialbaceae archaeon | reverse complement strand
CGGCCTTCGGGGTGATGGGTGGGTACATGCAACCCCAGGGGCACGTCCAGGTGCTCTCGAACCTGGTCGACTACGACATGACCCTCCAGGCGGCGCTGGACGCCCCGCGGTGGCGTTACCGCGAGGATGGTACCCTGGCGCTCGAGGAACGCCTCGGGGACGGTCCGGGGCTCCAGTCCAAACTCGTCAGGAAGGGCCACGACGTCCGGGTTCTCCCGGCCACGATGTTCGGCGGCGCTCAGATCGTGCGAAACCAGGGCGGCGTGCTCACGGCGGCCACCGAACCCCGAAAGGACGGCAATGCCGTCGGCTACTGATCGAAGTCGAGGCTCGCGGAGCGCGGATCCGACGCCACATTCGGCTCTCGTCCCCGCCAGATCGGTTCTGAACAGCGAGGGCCGGGTAATGCCCTCAATCTCGGCCAAGGTGAGGGTGAACTCGAAACGCTTCAGGGTTGTTGCCAGGTAGTCCCAATCAGTCGACTTCGAAATCACGAGGACCTTGTGGTGCTGGACCGCCCATCTGAGCGCGACCTGTGCCATCGACTCCCCGTATTTCGTGGTGGTTTCGGTCAGTACTTCGCCGTCGGTGAGTTCCCCTTGAGCCAACGGATGGGAAGCTGTCAGGTGGTCGTCCTCGTTTTGCCAGTACCAGGTCTCCCCCTTCGACTGCCCATCCACGCTATGGATGGTCCTCGAATTCCACTGGCAGACCGTCTCAGTCTACGATAAATGGCTGCCGTCGAAGGGTTTGGATACCGTCCTAATGCTACGTGCTCGGATCGCCGACCGTGAACTCGTCGAGAACCGGGAACGTTTCGTCGTCGATCACTGCCCCGATGTCGACGTCCGCTTCGAGCCCCGAGACCCGGACGTTGACGTACACAGTTGTTCCGGGGGTGAGTTCGTCCACCTGACTGAAGTCACACTCGACCGTCGCTGTCAGGTCCGTTCCGTAGTCCCGAAGCGCTTCGACGAACGTGTCCTGAATCTTCGCTTTCAGTTTGTCTATATCGTTCGTCGCGCTGACCGCTTCGATGGTGATGCATTTCTCCATGGGAATCCGTTGGTCGCCGTGTCCCATAACCGTTCTCTCGTCCGCCGCCTCGTCGGACGATAATTCACCGAATGTCGGTGAGCACACTCGATTGCGTGGATCCAGTCCATCGATCCTCTCGAAAAACGGAAGAAGGGTTGGCCGATGTATACAAAATTAAACATTAAATATTCTGTCTCGATCGGAAACGGAAGCGTGGGGTAGTCCGTGGTGCTGAATCTCGCATCAGGGGAACTCGATATGTCGTCGCCAACCAGGTCTTTCACGCCGAAGAGTTCGTTTATCTATCGAGGTCACATCCTTCGATTCAACCTGAAAGCCGTCCTTTGCGGTAATCGGCCTCGGAGACATGGACCGGGTTCATTCCCAATATCCACAGTCCGGACAAACGACTGCCCCTTGCTCCGGTCCGAAAAACGTAGGCACCCACCGCATTTCGGACCCACATTCCGGACACGCCTCTCCGTCGCGAGTACTCATATCTGTTAGAAAGAGACAGGGGTTCCTAAAAATACTGGCCCCGTCCCAGTTCGGTCTAGAACTCTCCTCTGGCATCCTCCACTGACACCTCCGTTGAGATATATTTTTGGTCGGATCGATGCGTCATTTTGCGTTTGAATCGCTCATACTCCGCTGGGTTCGTCGTTCGTGTGAGGATGAGTCGAAGCAACGAATCCAGGCCGCTCGTCGTCCAGCTCATCCATTGATGCTTACATCGCTTGGAGATTTCTCCCATCAACCGCTCGATCCGGTTCGATGTCCACGGTACCTGCACCTCTTCGAGCGCAAGACGGGCGAATGTCACCGCCCGATTCGAACACCGGCGAAGATATCCCGCCGCCTGTGGACAACCCAGTGAGGAGAGATTCGACGCGATCCGTTGAATCGTCTCGACCGTGTTCTCTATTTGTCGGCGAAGCCGACTCGGATCGTCCTGGCTTCGTGCCTTTTCCACCGCCCACGTCAGCGGATAGATGGCTTCCTTCACGGAGTCCAGCACTCGTTTGCGTTCATCGAGTGTGAGTTCGGCGTCCTTCCAGAGGTTGTAGCCGGTGGTTCGGACGAGATGCACGAGATCCAGTTGTTGGGTTCGGTCTTCGGTCACGAAGGCATCGTGAAGCGATGAGTCGGCGTCACTCACCACGGTTGCATCATCGGCGACGGCATCGGCGTCATCGAGTTCCTTTGCCGTGTCGTCCCAGCTCTCGTTTACGCGCACATCGAGGAGCGACTCATTGGCCGAATCCAGCGTCACGTGAATATCGTGTTGATTCACCTCGATCTCCTGGCTGTGGCATTTCGTGCCATCGTCCTGGACACACGCGCTTTGCGTTCCATTGATCGCCTCGGTGAGAAATTCACGGAGTTTCGTGCCGTACTCCTTCACGCGGCGGTTGATCGTCGTTTTGGAGGGCATTTGCGTAAAGCGTTCGCCCTCCTCGACGGCGTCGCGATAGCTGAGTTTGGTGGCGAGATCCACGCCGTGCATCGAGATGTCTTCCTGGTAGTGTTTCTTGCCGTCGAATGTGATGATGTTCTCGACCGGGCGGAAGTAGCGGTTCTTCTCGGTGTCTTTGGCCTGATGAAGCCTGAACTCGTGGGTGCCGGCGGAGATCGTCGCGGTACGGGTGGTCGTGCCGGCCCGCTGAAACCGTTTGGTTCCGTTGCCTCGCTCGTACTTCTCGCCGCAGTACTCCTGAATGGATTGGGAATCGGCTTCCTGGACGACCGACTCGACGATTTTTGCTTCGATCTCTTGATCGTTGATTTCGCTTGCGAGCGTGCCGAGAGTAAGCGTTTTGTCGTCGTCTATTGTTATCTCTAAGCGCACGTCTACGGTGGCGTGCATCGGGACACCTCCTGTGTGTGCTACCAGAGGTGTTCCCGTTCTCACGGATTAAGTTCTAGACCATTCTGATACGGCACCAAAATACTGTTCCATCGTTAGATACCGTTTATGGGTGTCCCCCCGTTCGGTTTGCTTCGGGCACTCCGGGATAGGGACAAGTATTGGACGGAATACTCATCGGAATCGATCCGGGGTCATTCGGCAACGACCGCCGGGGGCGGATCTCGAACAGCAAATCATCGACGGCGGGTTCGCCTCTAAACGAAAAGCAGCGCGAGTTCCCCGCCCCACCGTGGGCGGGGGTGAAGCGCGTACGCTCGGCTGCGTCCCTGTTTTTAAGTATCCCCTTCGACGGGGAGACAGGCCTCTCCGTGCCCCTATTGGTGGCTCGAACGGGAGTCCACGTCAAAGCCCCAGCCTCCACGAGCGAACCCCTTGTGGGTGAGCGAAGTAGGGTGGGGTCGTTTACCGGATACCATCGAGGTCCAGAGGAACGTGGGGGAGATCAGACCGATTCAGTGACTTGCGGGGTCCAGCCTCACCGCTCGATTTTGCTACCCACGCCGAGGAACTCGTACGCGTCCGGGAACCGTTGGGCGAGCACCCGTTCGGCCGTCGAACCGGTGCAGTGCGAGGGCGCGAGCAGGTTCAGGTCGAGGTGGTGGTCGAGCCAGTCCGCGAGGTCGTGGACTTCGTCGGCGTCCCGGGCGTTTAGATGCGTGCCGCCCACGATGGCTCGGACCGGGTCGTCGGTAACGGTTTCGGCGTACTCGACCGTGTTCCTGAGGCCGGCGTGACAACAGCCACAGAGCAACAGCATTCCGTCGTCGGTTTCGACGGCGAGCGACTGGTCGTCGAGCAGCGGGTCCGGTCCCCGAGACCCGTCCTCTGCCACCTGCTCGCCAGTCGGGTTGTCCGGGTACTCCCGCGGGATTTCGCCGAGGGCGTGGACGCCTGGACTCACCTCAACCG
>JBKEGM010000305.1:0-3890 GCA_046710005.1 Natrialbaceae archaeon | reverse complement strand
CTTCGGCGGGACCGCCCTCACGGTCGGGTCGGCATCGATTGGGCCGTTCGTGCCGGCAATGGTTGTCCTCTCGGTCCCCGCCGGCGTCGGACTGTCCGTTCTCGTTTCCCGGGCGGTCGAGGCAACCAGGCGCGACGCCGTCTCGACCGCTGCCGTGCTCTCGCTGGTCCTCGGGGCCGTCATGCTCCAAGGTGCGGCCGTGACCGTCGATGGGGTGTATCGCGATCCGGCGGCCGATCAGTACCGCCTCGGCCCATCCGCCCCCGGTGACGAACGCCTTGGGGCAGTTCTCGATGTGGCTGTCGTCGCCGTCCAGGACGCCCGGGACGATCCGGCGGTCCTCTACTACCGGTCCCGCAACGACTCGGGCGACCTCGCCGTGACCCCGGGTTCCGGGACTGAAGTGAGTGGGGCAACCACCACTGGCAACGCGACCACCGACGGTTCGCCCGGGCACCCCCTCCCGTGGTACCTGGGCACTGCCGATGCCACCGTCGAAGAAACGACCGACACCGGCCGAGTGGCGACCGAACTCCCGGCAGTCGTGGTGGCCAAATCGATGGCCTTCGATGCACTCGAACCCCACCTGGCGGGGTACGTCGCGTTCCCCGTCTCGCTCCCTCGGATGGACCAGCCCGTCGTGATTTTCATCCGGACCGATCGCCTCCCGTCCGACCGATGGCGGGGGTCCCTATCGGCCGCACCAGCCGGGTCGTAGCCCTTATCCTTATGCTTCACTAATCGACGTCCATGCCCGACCCCGACGACCGCGACCACCGCTTCTCCGAGGGGCAGGAGTACACGGACCCCTACGAGGAGTTCGACATCGATCCACCGGAGTTCTCCGTCGACCCCGATCAGGTCGACCCGGTGGACTCGCGGGCCCTGCCTGATTTGCTCGATGACGAATCCTTCCCCGATGAGGCTGTCGATGCCGACGCCCTCATCGACGTCGGCCTGGAATACATCGGCATCAAACGCTTCGAGCAGGCCACGGAGGCCTTCGAACGTGCTGCTCAGTTCACCGACGATTCGCTGACCGAGCAGGAGGCCTGGACGAACAAGGGCGTTGCCCACGCCCAACTCGAGGAGTGGGACGCTGCCATCGGCGACTATCGTGAGGCCATCTCGATCGACGAGAACAGCGAGCACGCCGCGGCAGCCGAGACCAACCTCGCGTACGCTCTCTGGGAGTCAGGCCGGTCCGAGCAGGCGCTGGAACACTCCGAGCGCGCCGTCGAAATCGACGAGCGCTCGGGCCAGGCCTGGTACAATCGCGGCTTTTTCCTCCTCGAACGGGGCCTCCCCGAGGACGCCCTGCGCTGTTTCGACAACGCGACCCGACTCGGGTACCGGAATGCCGACGTGCTGGAGGAGAAAGCCCGGGCGCACGAGGAACTCGGCGAATACGACGAGGCCGAGTCCGTCGCCGAAGAAGCTGAAGAGATCCGAAAGGCGACCGAGGAGGAACTGCTCGAATAACACGACCATGATCCTGAAGGAACGAGAAACCGAGGAAGGACTGCTCGTCGCCGTCTGCGACCCGGACGTGCTCGGCGAAACTTTCGAGGAAGGTCCCGTCTCGTTGACCGTCACCGAAGAGTTCTACGGTGGCGAACACGTCGAATCCGAAGCGGTCGAAGCGAGTCTCGCTCGCGCCCACGTCGCCAACATCGTCGGCACCGATGCTGTCGACATCGCCGTCGAGGCCGGGTTCGTCGAGGAGGAAAACGTCCTGGAAGTCGACGGCACGCGCCATGCCCAACTACTCCGACTTTCGACACGGCGTTAAGGGTCGTCGGTCGCGATCAGAGGCTCCCACGAATTCGTTTTCAGGGGTTCTATCCTGCAGCGTCTGCCGGGTGAAAACCCGGAACGTTATCTTGCATTCGAAGTCCCAACCGCGTCCCTTCTCCACGCAAGCTATCATTCCCACCGTGAGCGTAGAGAACTCAGTTCCGGTAACCCCGTCCTCGGGCCTCCTGTCAAGGGGGGTCTTTCCTGTCCGGAGCTCAACGCCTGGACCAGAGCCGTCGAGTGACCTCGGAGAACCGCTCCGTCAGTGAATCGTCCGTGGCGCCGATACCGAGCAGGTGCCCGTCTCCGGCCCCGTACACGCCGGCTGCACCGACAGCCAGGCCGTCGACGGTGGCATCCTCGACGTGCCAGCGGCGGTCGCCGGATTCGGCGTCGAGGGCCAGCACGCCGACGCCCCCGACGAACACCCGGTCGCCGGCGACGCCGGGCGCGGCCAGGATCGGTGCCGAGGCCGCCGTCCGCCAGCGTTCGCTTCCCGTCTCGGCGTCCAGGGCGTACACACTGTGGTCCATGCTGCCCACGTAAACCGTCCCACCGGCGATGGCGGGAGCGGTCACCGACCCGCCCGTCGCGAACGACCAGGCGTGCTCGCCGGTGTCGGCTGCCAGTGCAACGACGGCGGTATCCTCGCCAGCAACGACCCGGTTACTGATCGCCGCCAGGGGCCTCGAGACGCTTCGATCGGCCGTCCACAGTCGGTCACCTGTGGACGCGGAGAGGGCGGTGATCCGGTCGCCGCCGACGAAGAGTCGCCCATCGTTCACGGCCGGGGTGACGGTGACGGCCCCGTCGACGACCGTCCGCCACTGTTTCTCGCCACTCGTGGCGTCGATGGCGTACACGCGCCCCTCGGTGTCGCCGACGAAGAGCGTGTTTTCGACGAGCACCGGCGCCCCCTCGACGGCGCCGTCCGCGATAAACTCCCACTGTCGTTCGCCCGTATCGGCGGCGACGCTGTAGACGCGCCCGTCGGTACTACCGACGTACACGGCGTCGGTGCCTGCGGTCGGTGCGGTGGCCAGGTTCCCTTCGAGTTCACACTGCCACCCCGTCTCTCCGGAATCGGCCGCCACGGCGATCAAATCCCCTGCTGGCGTTGCAACAAAGAGGTGACCATCGTCGGTCACCGGCCCGGCGATCGGGCCATCGAAATCGGTTCGCCAGCGGACCTTCCCATCGTCGATGGATGCCCAGTCAGCCGGAACGCGACCCGTTCCGCGGGGGCTGCCCCTGACGGTCGGCCAGCCTGGAATCGGATCGGGGAGGCGATCGGCCGTCGAATCATCGGTCGCTGGCCCGAGCGCCGACCGGGCTGCCTCGCGGACGACGCTGGCTGGATCGTCACGGAGCGCAGCCATTCGGTCGACCATTTCATCGGTTCGATCGAGCGCGGTGCAGGCAGCCCCTCGGATCTCGGGTCGGGGGTCTTCGAGGGCACCGGCCAGCGCATCGACAGTCGTCGATATTGCGTCCGGATCGGTCTCGGCAACCCGTCTGAGGGTCTTCACGGCAAGTTCGCGAACCTCGTCGTCGCTGTCGTCGAGAGCGTCGCCCAGTGCGGGAGCCACCTCGGCAACGGCCCCGGGTCGGTCGTCGGTCAGTTCGTACAGTGTCCGTGCCGCGACCACGCGAACGATGGCTGAGGGATCACTCAGGCCGTCAGCGGCGGCATCCGGCGTTCGTCCCTCGAGTCGGCAGAGCCGACCAGTCGCGAGGATCGATAGTGCCCTGACGGGTTCGCGGTCGTCGTCACGCAAGTCCGCGAGGAACCGCGCCGAATCCGCTGTCTCCGGTTCCTCGATGTACCCGCGGGCCATGCTCATTGCGTGGGACAGCCAGTCGGGGCCATCTACTGCCGGGATGTCTTCGAGGTCGTATCGCCCGGTTGCGGCCAGTCTGACGAGCGCGATGGCCGCGATCCCTCGACGGAAATCGTCGCCGGCCGACAACCTTGACCGAACTGCCCGTGTTCTCGACGCCAGGTCGTCCGGATATTCGATTGCGAGGCGGGCCAGCTCGCGCGCTATGGGTTCCCGAACGTCCCCGTATTCGTCTTCGATCCGGTCGAGGAG
>JBKEGM010000304.1:0-3914 GCA_046710005.1 Natrialbaceae archaeon | reverse complement strand
GAACATCGCGTGGCGTGGGACGGCGAAACTCGATGGGAACACAACGAATTACCGGACTCACAAAACCCAGCCGCAGGTGCGGGTGGTGCGTCTGTCCGGGTCGGGGCGCGTAAGCCGCCCAACCTCATCCCGCTCGCTCGCCGAGCAGGGAGTGCTAGCGCACGGCTGAGGGAACTACAAAAGCCTCGGGCCACCGCGCCCGAGGTTGTTTACACGGCCAAAGCGTATATTCGGCAGGCGAACGACGTCGTTATCAATCGCTCTCCGGTGTGTCCCATTGGAAAGCAGATGAATTGATTGAAAGGCGTGATTTCGGCTTGCAAGATACAATGGACGCGGAATCGTCGGCCCCAATCCTTCTGGTCATTAGTGACAACCTTTTGGGAGATCAGATTGCCGAACACCTCGAGTCTACCGACCCCGCGTTCTCGGTGACAGTCGAGACGAGAACGGCTGACGCAATCGACAGTTTCGAAGCGGATCACCCGGCGTGTGTCGTGAGCGAATACGACCTCCCCGGGAGCGACGGTCTCGAGTTGCTCGAAACGATTCGATCGAGTTCTCCAAACGTTCCCTTCGTGTTGCTGGGGCCGGCGGACAAATCGCGCGTCGCAATCGATGCTCTCAATCTCGGCGCTAACCGATTTGTTCCGATCGACGATGGACGAGAACCACTCCTCGAGAATCTCGCAACCGTCGTCGAGGAAGAAATCGCAGGATACAGTGACCGCCGATCGGTGAGCAAGTCCAGGTACGACGTCCTGTTCGAGAACAGCCCCTTGGTCGTCTGGGAACAGGACTGTTCAAAAGCCAAGCGATATCTGGAGTCGATCGCCGACGACCCCGTGACGTTTCTCGAAGAGAACCCCGAGATTGTGAAGACGCTCATCGAAAAAATCGAGTTCATCGACGTTAATGAAACCGCACTCCACTACTACGGTGCGGACACGAAGGCCACACTACTGAACCAGATCGAGCGGCTGTTCACGGACGAATCCTATGAGGCAAACCTGGAGATGTGGAAACACATCGCCGCCGGGGACACCCAGTTTCGAACGGAGTCAGTCTCACGAACGCTCGACGGTGAACGCGTCCACGAGCTCGTCGAATTCCAGGTCCCGCCCGGACACGAGGACGACTATTCACGGCTTTTTGTCATGGGGTTGGACATCACCGAACGGAAGGCCTACCAGTGGGAACTCGAAGAGATGTCGGCCCGGTTCCGGGCCCTGACCGACAACCCTGAACTCGGCGTCATCTCGATCGACTCCCAAAGTCGGATCCAGTTCGCGAGCCAGGGCGTGGAGACCATTTTCGGATACGATCCCGACTCACTCGAGGGGAAATCAGTGGATGTGATTGTCCCTGAGGGGACACGGGGAGACCACCGTGCTGCCGTCGAACAGTATCTCCGAACCGGCCATCAAAACCTCGACTGGGGGTGGACCGAATTCCGAGGCCTGCACCGGGATGGTCACGAAGTTCCGATAGGCGTCTCGCTTGGCGAGGGGACCATTCGCGGCGACAGGCTGTTCACCGCCATCATCCGAGACCTGACCGGACGAAAAGAACGAGAAAGCGAACTGCAGCGCTATCGCCGGGCGAGCGAGGCAGCAGGGGATGCGATCCTCATCACGGACGTCGACGGGACGATCGAATACGTCAATCCAGCCTTCGAACGGATTACCGGATATTCGGCAAATGAGGCCCTGGCGCGCAATCCTCGAATGTTGAAATCCGGCGAGATGAGCGAGGAGTATTACGCGAACCTCTGGCAAACGATTCTCTCGGGAGAAACATGGGACGAGGAAATCGTTAACCGGCGGAAAAGCGGGAGCATTTACCACGCCAGGCAAACAATCGCTCCGATTACCGACGAGGCCGGGAACGTCGAAGAATTCGTTGCCATACAGACCGATGTTACCGATCGCGTCGAACGCGAGCGTCACCTTCAGGTCCTCGATCGGTTTTTGCGCCATAACCTCCGAAACGACATGACGGTTATCCTGGGTCACGCTGAGACCCTCCTCGAGGAACCAGACGCTGACGTCGACCGAGCGGCCAGACGGATCATCGAAACGGGGAATGACCTCATCGACCTGACAAACGAGGAGCGACAGATCGTCAAACTGCTAAGTGCCAGTCCACCGTCAAACCCACTGTCGCTTCGGCCACTCCTCGAGAACGTCATTGCCGAAGTTCGAAACGAATTCCCGGAAAGCAATCTCTCGATAGAGTGCCCCGAGGACCTTACTGTGACCGCGATAAACCACTTGAGCGACGGTTTCTATGAATTGGTGAAAAATGGAGTGGAACACAACGATCGCCCCGAACCCAGAGTCAAGATTACAGCACGACGAACCGGCGAAGTAGTCCAGGTTACCGTCGAGGATAACGGGCCGGAAATCCCGGATAGCGAACGAAAAGTCTTGACCGGCGAGCGGGAGATTCGCCCGTTAGTCCACGGCAGTGGCCTTGGGCTTTGGATCGCCTCCCACATCGTGAACCAGTCGAACGGTTCACTCAGTTTCGAACGAACGGAACGACCTGAAAACCTAGTAACAATAACGCTTCCCGCTGCGTGAATCGTCTCGGGGTCAAGCCCCGGGGCATTCTCCTATAA
Organism: Natrialbaceae archaeon; assembly: GCA_046710005.1. Classification (GTDB taxonomy): domain Archaea; phylum Halobacteriota; class Halobacteria; order Halobacteriales; family Natrialbaceae; genus DATFIX01. The sequence continues at coordinate 1,291 of JBKEGM010000304.1, read as the reverse complement.
CGTTTGTAAAACCAGTGACGGGTTACGAACTCGTTTTCGACTCCATCGTTGATCCCCGTCGATTCAGGTCGGTTGAGTGGCGGCGGGCAATGTAATTGTAACGGAGAACCCACCGAGGTCGATGGTTCCAGTGTAGTCCCAGTACATGGTGATTTCGCCGTCCCTCAATGCCTGCCAGGTGGGCTTGGAGCGTCCATATCCAATCGCGTGAACTGGCTGCACTCCATCGACGGTCAACAGTTGTTCGTAGGTCATCGCGCCCAGCAGTCGGGTTTCGGGTGAGTTCTTCGACCCCACGGATATATTTGTGCCGTCCGGTATCGAGGACCCACGATCGAGAATGCCAGTCGAGCACCCCGCCAGTCCCATGAGGACAGTCGCGCCACCACTTCCGAGCACTTACAGGCGCGACACCGTGGGACTCATTTTAAAGGGAAATACCCGTGCAGGGGGTAATACATCGTGGAGAATGGTTGCTTTACCCTCCGACCGGTGCTGATTCGTGATGATTGAATCAACTATCCCAACGATCTTCGCTTCCTTCAAGCGGTTCGGCGACGACGCCGTCCTTCGTGGCGATCGTCCGGGCGTGAGCAGGACACAGTACCCGATCCTCGTCCCACGGTACGTACACGAGGACGCCTGCCTCGCAGTCGCAATCGGGGTCAGAACACGTCGTCATGGCTCACGATAAGTGCCTCGCGATCAAGGGTCGTTCGCCCGAGTCACACCGACTGGACAGTTCATAGCCACACCACACCCAGGAGAGCCACGAGCAGCGTAGCGGTGAAAAGTATCTGGATGGCGGTCGATCCGGCCATCGCGACGGTCGTCCGGACCGCCCTCCGGAAACTTTCCTCGCGGTTGCCGCTCCGATAGTACTCGACAGCGAAGACCGTTCCGGCCACACCCACGACGACACCAACCGGCCCGGCGACGAACAACAGCGCGATGCCGACGAGTCCCGCAATGACCCCGGTCATCAACGACGCACCGCTCGCCTTCGCGGAGAGAAGGCCGGCCAGGTAGTCCACGGCCATCGTTGCCAGTCCAAGCAGCGTTAGCGCGATCAGCGTCACGGTACTGGGCTCCCCGTAGCCCGTGTGCCACCAGTACAGGAAGATCCCAGCGAGCGACAGCATGGCTCCGGGAACGAGCGGAGTCGCGCTACCCACGACCCCCAACACGGCCAGGCCAACGGCGACCACGACCACGAGATCGACCATCAGTTACTGTTTCGGCCCATCGGCCTTACCAATCTTCCCCCGGTCGGCCAATAATTCGATCGACA
>JBKEGM010000303.1:0-3944 GCA_046710005.1 Natrialbaceae archaeon | reverse complement strand
GTGAGGAACAATTCCCGAGCTGCCGACCGTGCGTCCGGATCCAGATCCAGTCTGTTCGCGATGGCCTCGAGTTCGGCCAGCCACTCCTCGTTCTCGATCCCTTCGCTGGCCCGATACATACGCGACCGTTATGCGTCATCCCACGTAAACCATCGGTCGAACCGCGACGGATCGGCTGTCGCTCCCCTACCCGGCGAGTTCGTCGATCTTGGTTTCGAGAGAATCCAGAAGCGTTGGCATCGCCGCCTCGACGGGTTCGGAGAGTCCTTCCCCAACCGAGAGGTCATCGGGTTCGACGCCGAGACAACGGATCCGGTCGGGGGCCTCGTCGAGTCGGCGAGAGAGTTCGATCGCTTCGAAGAGGTTCGGGTCGTGAGAACTGCCTTCTTCGCGTATCGACTCGACCTCGTCGGGAGAAAACCAAACGAATTCGCCGGGGTCCCCATCGAACTGGACCACGTCGATCAGGATCACGTCGTCGACGTCGGCCAACTTGTGGATGACTCGCATTCCGCCCGTGCCGGCGTCGTACAGGTCGACGTCGTCGGGCAGATCCTGCTCGCGGAGTGCCTCGAGGAGTCGAACCCCGAGGCCGTCGTCACCGCGAAGCGGGTTTCCCAGCGCGACGACGCCCAGCATTGCTCACTCGTTCACGAAGTCGACGTCGAGGTAGTGCGTCGAACAGGAAATGCAGGGATCGTACGCCCTGACCAGCATCTCCAGATCCTTCTCGACCGCCTCGTCGGACTTCGAGGCGGCGATCTCGGGCACCAGTTTCTCCATGTCCTGTTGGATATTGCCGTGGTTCTGGTTCGTCGGGATGACGCAGTTCGCCTCGACGCACTCGCCGTTCTCGTCGTACTCGTACTCGTGGAAGAGGGTCCCTCGGGGGACGTCGACCGCACCGACGCCACGGCCGCCACTACCGAAGTCGACGTCGGGCTTGTGGTGGGGTTCCTGTTCCTCCAGGCCGCGCTGCAGGATTTCGTCGAGCAGTTCGATCGAGGCGTCGACGAGGTGGGCGGTTTCGACGACCTGTGCCACCGTGTTCAGGTAGGGGTTGGTCTCCTGCGGCGAGAGGTCGAACGCGTCCGCCACCGCCTTCGCGCGGTCAGACAACTGATCGTAGTTGTTGTTGAACCGGGCCAGCGACCCCACCAGGTACGCCTCGCGGGCATGTTTGGCGTACTTCGCGGTCGACTGTGGAACGACATACTCGTTGGTGAGGTCCCGGTAGTCCTGGGCTGGCATCTTGCCGGTGTCCGAGGATTCGATGACGCCGTCGTAGAAGGCGTACTCGTCGTCCTGGGTGAGCGAGACGTACTCGGTTTCCCGCTCGAAGGACGGGAACTCGGGGGCCAGGTCGACGAGCAGATCGACGACGGCGTTGAGATCATCGTCGGCAGCTGCGAGCCGTTCACGGAGATCCTTGAGTTCTTCTTCCTCCGGGATCTGCGAGAATCCGCCGGGAACGAAACTCGTCGCGTGGACGTCACGGCCGGCGAACAGCTCGGTCATCTCGTTGCCAAGCCGGTGGAGCTTGACCACCGTCTCGACGTCGTCTGGGTGGGATTCGGCCATCGGGATGACGGACTTCGAATCAACGAGGTCCGGCAGCGCCAGGTAGCCGACGTGCAGGACGTGGCTCTGGATGATCTCGCCGTAGAGCGCGAGTTTGCGGAGCTGACGGTCCTGGGTGGAAACGAAGATGTCGAGGGCGTCCTCGGTCGCCTTTAAGGAGGCGAGCGAGTGGCTGATCGAACAGATGCCACAGATCCGCGCGGTGACCATGGCCACCTCGTCCCAGGATCGGTCCTTTACCATCGACTCGAAGAACCGGGGCGACTCGACGACCCGCCACTCGCAGGTCTCGAGTTCGCCGTCCTCGGCGTTCACGACGATGTTCCCGTGTCCTTCGACGCGGGTGAGATACTCAACGTCCACGTCGACGTCCAGTTCCTGCTGTTTGCTCATTGTACCACCTCTTCCGGTTCGGCGTCTTCAGCTTCCATTTGATCGTATTGCCACCGGGTGAAGAGGTCGAATTCCTTGATAATCTCGTCGGCCGAGAGGCCGTACTCCTCGAGGACCTCCTCGTGAGCGTCCTTGTTCGCGTCGGGAACGAGACCGCGACAGCCCCAGCACTTCAGACCGTTCGAGACGCAGACCGCGTCACAGCCCCCACGCGTGACGGGACCCAGACACACCTCGTCACGCTCGAAGGCACAAAGGTTCTCGTTCATCTTACACTCGATACAGACAGGGTACGTGGGAATGCGCGGTTCGACGCCCTGGACGAGTGCGTTGACCACCTGAACGAACTCTTGTTTGTCGATCGGGCAGCCCGGAACGTTGTAATCGACGTCGATGACGGCGTCGGTCGGTTTCGCCTCATCCCAGACGTCGTCGAACTGGCCGATTTTGTCGCCGTAGACTTCGCGTTTGACATCCTCGACGTCCCTGTCGTTGCGGAGGGCGTTGATTCCCGCGAATGAGGAGCAGGAACCGATCGTGACCACGGTGTTGGCCTCCTCGCGAATCTCCTCGAGGCGTTCGGCGTCGTGATCGCGAACGGCCGACCCCTCGATGAAAGCGATGTTGTAGTCGTCCTCGCGACGCGAGGTGGCCTCGCGAAAGCTCACGATGTCGACGACCTCGACCAGTTCGAGCAATTGTTCTTCGAGGTTGACGACCTCGAGCTGACAGCCTTCACAACCGGTGAAGTCGAAAAACGCGACTTTCGGTTTCTCGGATTCGGTCTGGCTCATATCGCCTCACCTCGTTCCTTCGCCGTGGTGTACTTGAACACAGGTCCGTCCTTACAGACGTACAGGTCGTTCATTTGACAGTGGCCACAGAGACCGACGGCACAGCGCATCCGCCGTTCCAGGGACACCAGAATGTTCTCTTCAGGGAGATTCTTCTTCTCGAGTTCTTCCAGAACGTATTGGTACATGACCGGCGGCCCACAGATCATCGCTGTCGTGGTCTCGGGGTCGATGTCGACCGGCGGAATGATGGTGGTGATGACGCCGACGTTGCCGTCCCATTCGGTCCCGTCGGGGACGTCGTCGACAGTCATTCTGAACTCGACATCCTCGCGCTCCCGCCAGCGCTCGATGTCCTCCGCGTGAAGGATGTCGTTGGGGCTCGTGGTCCCATAGAGAATCGTAATATCACCGTAGTCCTCGCGGTTGGCCAGCGCTTTCTCGATCATCGAGCGCGTCGGCGGCAGGCCGATGCCCCCTGCGACGAAGAGCAAGTCCTGGCCTTTCAGTCGCTCCGGTTCCCAGCCCTTGCCGTACGGCCCGCGAATGCCGAGCTGGTCGCCCGGCTCCATCTCGTGAATCGCGCCGGTGACGTTGCCGACCTCGCGGATGACGAGGTCGAAGGTGGTGCCCTCTTCAGGAGCAGAAGACACCGAGATCGGCGCCTCGCCGATCCCGGGGACGAACACCTGGACGAACTCGCCGGGTCCGTGGCCGAGTTCGTCCCGTTCCTCGAGGTCGATCTCGAAGAGCGCGTCTTTGTCGGTGTACCGGCGGATGTCCGTGATCGTTGCCGGCTCCGGTTCCATTGCCAGGCGTTGCTGCATCGGGACCTGCCCGCTACCGCCGTATCCGCCCAGGTTAGTCATCCGAAACCACCCCAGTGGAGGCCATGGCGGTCCCGTCCGCGGTCGGGAGCTTGTCCTTCTCTTCCAGGTAGGCTTTTAGATCGTTGTAAAGCGTCAACGGATCGGCGATGTCGGGGAGACAGTGCTTTCCGCAGCGTCCACACCCAGTGCAGGCGATGTCGCCGAACCGCTGGTAAACGTAATCGCCCTTTCGGTGGAAGCGGTGGCGGTAGCGTTTGCCCCGCTCCTCGCGGAAGTTTTCGTCGCCCGCGACGGCGGCGAAGTCCTTCAGATTGCAGCCGTCCCACTGACGCTGGCGTTGACCGCT
>JBKEGM010000302.1:0-3946 GCA_046710005.1 Natrialbaceae archaeon | reverse complement strand
ACGACCGATGCAACAACAATGAGCCCGAGGAAGAGAATCGTCGGATCGCGACTGGGCCGGTACTGGCTCGATCCGCCCGATTTCGATCCGCCCGACTCATCGACCCTGTCTGGCACCTTTCCTTGGGAGGAATCGGACACGAAGAGTACCACGATGCAGGCGTTCCTCGGAGAACCTACGCGAGGCGGTCCCTTATAGAATGTGGCGCCGGCGACGGGCCAGCGATCCGATTACTGGAAGCCAATCCGACCGCCAGTCCGGCGATCGGAGGTTTCCCGTGCCCCAGACTTGAATTCCTCTTTCATTCGTTCGAAGTAGTCCTCGATATCCTCGGTGATCGTCGGCCTGACGTTGTCCATTGCGCCCCGGAAGTGTCGCATCTCGACCGCCTGCGCGTCGTCGTCCTCTCGCAACGCCTGGATCGCGGCCTCGCGAGCGATCGATTCCAGGTCGCTGCCGACGTAACCGTCCGTCGTTTCGGCAAGTTCGCGGAGGCTGACATCCGCGGACAGTGGCGTGTCGTCCGTGTGGATCTTGAGGATCTGTTCGCGGCCTTCCTCGCCGGGTTCCCCGAGCATGACAAGTCGGTCGAACCGACCCGACCGGATGAGGGCCGGGTCGATCATGTCCGGCCGGTTGGTGGCGCCGATCACCATCACGTCTTCCATCTCCTCGAGGCCATCGAGTTCGGTCAGGAGCTGGTTGACGACACGCTCGGAGACGTTCGACCCGATGTCACCGCCCCGAGAGGGAGCCAGGCTGTCGAGTTCGTCGAAGAAGACGATGCATGGCGAGACCTGGCGGGCCTTCCTGAAGGTTTGGCGGATCGCTTTCTCGCTCTCGCCCACCCATTTCGAAAGCAGTTGGGGCCCCCGAATCGAGATGAAGTTGGCGTTGGTCTCGTTGGCCACCGCTTTCGCCATCAGGGTTTTGCCGGTCCCCGGTGGGCCATAGAGCAACACGCCTTTTGGTGGCTGAATACCCATGCGTTCGAACTTCTCGGGATCCGTCATCGGCCACTCGACGGATTCTTTGACGTTCTGTTTGGCGTCCTCGAGCCCCCCAACGTGGTCCCAGGAAACCTTCGGGAGTTCGACCAGCACCTCCCGCATGGCGCTGGGTTCCACCTCGCCCAGGGCGCCCCGGAAGTCGTCTCGCTTGACGATCATCCGATCGATAAGGCTCGGCGGGATGTCCTCCTCGTCGAGGTCGATCTCCGGGAGGTACCGCCGGAGCGCCTTCATCGCCGCTTCCTTGGTGAGGGACTCGATGTCGGCGCCGACGAAGCCGTGGGTTTCGTCGGCCAGATGGCTGAGGTCGACGTCGTCTGAAAGCGGCATGCCCCGCGTGTGGATTTGGAGGATCTCGCGGCGGCCCGACTCGTCCGGGACACCAATCTCGATCTCCCGGTCGAACCGGCCCGGACGACGAAGCGCGGGATCGACCGAGTCGACTCGGTTCGTGGCCGCAATGACGATGACCTGGCCCCGCTGCTCGAGGCCGTCCATCATCGTCAGCAATTGGGCGACGACCCGGCGTTCGACCTCGCCGGTGACGTCCTCGCGTTTGGGCGCGATCGAGTCGAGTTCGTCGATGAAGATGATCGACGGCGCGTCCTCGGTCGCGTCCTCGAAGATCTCCCGGAGTTGCTGTTCGGACTCGCCGTAATACTTCGAGATGATCTCCGGCCCCGCGATGGAGAAGAAGTTCGCGGAGGTCTCGTTCGCGACAGCCTTCGCCAGGAGGGTCTTCCCGGTGCCGGGCGGTCCGTGCAAGAGAACGCCCTGGGGCGGCTCGATGCCCAGTTTCTTGAAGATCTGGGGGTGCTTCATCGGGAGTTCGACCATCTCTCGGACCCGCTGGATCTCGTTTTGGAGACCGCCGATGTCCTCGTAGGTAATGCCACCGCCGGTCTTCTCGAACCCGGAGATGGGCTCCTCGCGGAGTTCGACCTCGGTGTCCTCGGTGATCAGGCAGACGCTGTCTGGTTCGGTGTCGACCGCGATCAGTGGGATCGCCTGGCCGGGCGATCGCATGAAGGGATGGTTCGTCGAAGACATCACGGGGACGATGTCGCGTTCGACGACCGGACGCTTGAGGATCTGGCGCTTGACCATGCCGGCGGCGTCGGAGCCGAACTGCACGCTCGCCTCTTCCGGCGGCGCCAGCACGAGGCGATCGGCCTTCGTCGCCTCGGCCTTGCGGATGGTGACGCGCTCGCCGATTCCCACGTCGGCGTTTTGCCGGGTGAACCCGTCGATGCGGACCGTGTCGGTGTTCCAGTCCTGCCGGTCGGCGCGCCAGACTTTTGCCGCCGTCGTGCTGGCGCCCTCGATCTCGATGATATCACCCGGACTCAACTTCAGGTGCAACAGGGTGTCCGGGTCGAGGCGGGCGATTCCGCGCCCGGAGTCGTTCGGATAGGCCTTCGCGACCTCCAGTTGGACTTCGTTCATGATTCAGTGGTTCTGGTGGTTGATGATCAGGCTGGACGCCCGAAATGTCTTTTGCCGGTCTGGGGGAGGAATTCGGCGTCCGGCGACGACCGCATCCCTCCCCGCGTTCATCTCATACGTGGTGACCGCACGGTCAAATGCGTACTGCCGAATCGAATGGGTCACCTGATAAATCACTCCCGGCGAGGCGATCGAGGCGAACACCTTTATCGCCGTTCCAGGCTGACCATTGAGACATGCGAATCCTGGCTTTCGACGGGCGGACGGGCGCCAGTGGGGACATGATACTGGGCACCCTGCTGGACGCCGGCGCCGACCCGGCAGTCCTCACACCGGTCGAGGACGCACTCGACGTGCGGTACGACGTCGACTCGGTGACCCGCGAGGGAATCGCCGCGACCACCGTGATCGTGCGGACGACGAACGAAGCGGACGCCGACCGGGCAGAGCCGAACGATGACGCAGACGGGCTCTCGTTCGAGGAACTCAAGGCTCGACACGGAACCGAAGCGAACGAGGGGGAGGATTCGGTCGGAGAGAGCGTGTCGGAACCAAAAGACCACAACCGATCCGAGGAGGGAGGGAAAGGAGACCACCCCCTGGCAGAAGGCCACGGGGCGGGGCGAACCCTCGAAGACGTCCGATCGATCGTGTCATCGATGGCGCTGCCTGAGAGCGTCGAAGGCGACGCCAACGCCGTTTTCGATCTGCTCGCGAGGGGCGAAGCCGCCGTCCACGGGACCGATCCGGACGCCGTGCACTTCCACGAAGTTGGCGCCGACGATGCGATCGCGGATATCGTCGGGGCGCTGCTCCTCCTGGACGATCTCGACCCGGACCGGATCGTGACGACGCCACTCGCCGCGGGAAGGGGCGAAGTGACGTTCAGTCACGGCACCTATCCCGTGCCGACGCCGGCTGTGACCGAGATCGTGGCCAACGCGGACTGGCCGATCTCAGGGGGCCCGGTCGACGGCGAACTGCTCACGCCGACCGGCGCCGCGATTCTCGGCCATGTTGCCGAAGGGGTCGAACGCCTCCCGACCCTCCGGGTCTCGAAAACCGGCTACGGGGCAGGCACGCGGAAGTATCAGGGGCGACCGAACGTCCTCCGGGTCCTCGCCGGCGACAGCGGTCGCGGGCTCCGCCGGGAGGAGATTTCGGTGCTCGAAACGAACCTGGATGACGCCTCCCCCGAGGTCCTCGGCGGGCTCCAGGACTCCCTCGCCGAGGCAGGCGCGCTCGACGTGACCATCGTCCCGGCGACGATGAAGAAATCCCGCCCGGGACACCTCGTGAAGGCGATCGTCGAACCAGAAGACGCCGATCGGGTGGCCAGCCGACTCGCCGAGGAGACGGGGACACTGGGCGTCCGCGAACACGGGGCGGGCCACCGGTGGGTGGCCGACCGGGAGGTCCGAAGCGTCGACGTCCCGGTCGACGGGGACACCTACGCAGTCGACGTCAAGGTCGCCACCGACGCCGATGGA
>JBKEGM010000301.1:0-3956 GCA_046710005.1 Natrialbaceae archaeon | reverse complement strand
ACAGCGACGGGATAAATTCGCCGTCTGACGGGTGTATGACGATCGTCATACTCGATCTGACAATTGTCGTCGTGCGATCATCCGTCCCTTACTGCCCATCCGTCGGTCGGACCACGGCCGTCTCGCAATCGATGTACCGCCGCACTCGTTCGCAGAAGTGACCGTCCCCCGGCCACGTCACCTCGTCGGCCGCGCCCAGGCGGGCCGGTTTTCCGACGTAGGTCTCGACCGGAGAACCGTCCGCCCCGGGGACCGATATCCGAACGTTCAGCCCGGTTTCCACCCCCTCGTACTCGTCGAGGGCCGCGACATCGTCGGTCCGCAGAATTCGCCCCGTCGCAGTGCCCCCTGGGGCGAGCGTCGGATACCGGTCCTCGACCACGTGGAGTCCGACGATTTTGGCAGGGCCGAGATACCGCGCTTCCGGAACGACGGTGAACGCACGGTCGGGGTCGGTTAGCGTCCCGTAGACGAAAACGTCCATGTGCGCCGGTGGGGACCGGAAAAGAAGACAGTATGGTCCGGAGTTCATCGCTCCGGCGATTTATTCAATGAAATTTTTCCAGACTATCACAGAAAGTTTTTATCGGCAATTGCACTCTGGGAGGACATGAAGCGCGAAACGGCACTCATCGCCGCACTGGTGGCCGTGGTGGTCGCGAGTGCGCTTGCCCTCCTGCTGATTCCGGGCGCCCTCGGCGATCCGGGGGATGAGCGGGACGTTCCCTCCGGCAGGCTTCACGTCGTCGAGATGCCCATCGAAGTCGGGACAGTGTCGAAACAGACAGCGACACTGACTGTCAACGCGAAACTCCAGCACCGTGGACCGTCCATGGAGAACGTTTCGGTAGTGATTCGGGCCATCGACGAGGAACGTGGGGTGGTCGAAACGAAGACCCGGGTCGATCTTGGGACCGTCGAGGAAGAAACGGAGGTCCCGGCGACGGCGACCCTCACAGTCGACCGCCAGGGTGCGTACAGGTTCGAAGTGATCGCTTATACTGACGGGAAGCGGGTCCCCGGTGGCGACGGATCACGAGTGATCGAAGGCATTGGCTCCCTCGAACCGACCTACGAACAGTCCTCGATCGAATTCCAGCGATTCGAAAACAGCGAGGAAAGCCTGCCGTCCATCGGCTATTCGATCGCCGACACCGGAGACGGTACGGTCACGCTGGCGCTCTCGACCCGTCTCATCAACGGCGGGACCCAACAGGCCGGTGACCTCACGCTCGTCCTCCTGGCGCGACAGGCCGATTCCAACGTCATTGCGGATAGGACCACCGTGCAGGTGGGCCAGATCCAACCGGGGCAGACTCGTCCCACGGAAGCGGAACTCACGGTTCCTGACGATTACAACTACTACCTCGTTGGACTGTTGAAACGGGACGACGTCATCGTGGACACGACCCGTTCCGCCGCGAACCTCGACCCGAACAAGACGACGGTCGTGGTCAACGAAACGACACAGGAGGACAGCTTCGATGCCGGAGACTTCGACTCTTCGGACGATGAGGAGCCGCCAGAACGGGAAACGAGGACCGAGTCTGGGGGTGGCAGTGGCCCGGGATTCGGCATCGGGATCGCCCTCATCGCCCTCCTCGCGGTGGCGACGCTGGCCGCCAAACGGAATCGGCACTGAACGACCCACAACCCACTCACAAGAGCCATGACCGACGAAACGACCGACGACGCGACCGAACAGACCGAAACCGAAACGCCGGACCGGTCGGAACCGCGGTCCGACCGGCCGAACTCGGGGGAATCGACTCGCGCGACCGATCGGCAGGGGAACGAATCAGCTTCCGGAACCGCGGGAACAAGCCGGAAGACCCGTAGAACCAGCAGACAATCCTCGACGGGCCGAAGCCCCGTCGAGTACGTCTACTGGGGTGGATTGATCGTGTTTTCGCTCCTGGCGATCGTCGCCCTCTTTACTTTCTATTCGAGTTCCACCCGAGCCATCTCGACGTGGGTGTCGATGAAGTACGAGCCGATCATCCAGGCGGCGTTCGCCCTGGTGATCCTCCTTGGGGCTCTGGTCGGTGTTTCCCTGACGGTGCGCGAACTCTCGCCGAAGGATTCCGAGTAGCCCGGTGACCGACCCGGTCGACAGACTGGCAGATTCCTATCGGTCGTCCATGGGCACCCACGTCTCGTCGTCTGCACCGATATATCGCCCACGGGGCCGAATGAGGCGGTTGTCCTCCTGGTATTCGAGGACGTGCCCGATCCACCCCCCGGCGCGGCTCATCGCGAAGATGGGGGTGTAGAGGTCGATCGGGATGCCCAGTTGGTAGTAGACGCTCCCGGAGAAGAAGTCGACGTTCGGAGCGATGTCCTTCTCTGGCAGCCCGACCTCGTCCGTGAGGTATTCCTCGATTTTCTTCGTGTACTGGTACCACTTCTCCTCGCCGGAGGACTCGGCCAGTTCCGCCGTCTTCTCCTGGAGCAGCGTCGCCCGCGGGTCTTTGACGTTGTACACTCGGTGGCCCCAGCCGGGGACGCGCCCGCCTTCGTCCATCACGCTTTTCACCCACTCCACCGGGTCCTTCCCGCTTTCGTCGAGGTCGAACAACGCATTCATGACGTCCTGGTTGGCCCCGCCATGCCAGGGACCCGCGAGTGCTCCGATCCCTCCAGTCACGGCGTTGTAGACGTCGGCGAAGGTGCTCGAGATCACCATCGAGGTGAACGTCGAGGCGTTGAGACCGTGATCGACGTGAAGAACGAGCGCCATGTCGAAGGTCTCGACGGCGACCGGTTCCGGTTCCGTCCCGGTCAGCATGTAGAGGAAGTTTGCGGCATGGCTCAGGTCCTCCCTGGGATCGACCGGTTCCTGGCCGTTACGCAAGCGGTCGTAGGCCGCGAGAATCGTCGGGATCTTCGCCGTGATTCGACGTCCTTTCCGCATAGCTGCACCCAAATCCTCGGGGTCGACGTCGGCGTCGGGATCGTACGCCGAGAGCATTGACACCCCGGTGCGGAGGGCGGCCATCGGGTTCTCGTCGACCTCGGCCAGCGACCGCATGGCACCGATCACGTCAGGGTCGACCGCCCGTTCGGCCCGCATCGATTCCACGAACGCGTCGTACTCGTTCCGATCCGGCAGCTGCCCGTTCCAAAGGAGGTAGAGCACTTCCTCGTACCTCGCCTCCCTGGCCAGGTCCTCGATCGAGTACCCTCGATAGCGGAGACTCCCCTCGTCGCCATCGATAACGCTGAGTTCAGTTTCATCGACGACGACGCCTTCCAGACCGCGGTTGATCTCGTCGGTCATGTCTACTCTCATCGGTTTACGGGGCAATAACAAATACGCTCTTGTGGAGGAGATTGTTGACTGTACTCGATTGCGACACCGCTTCGACGATTGGACTCGACCGTTAGAAATGTAGCAGTCTTTCGATTGTGATCTGAAATGGCACCGATTTTTCGTCCTCGAGAACCGCCGATTGTTCCACAAACACCACAAGAACGGGCGACTGGTATTACTCAGTGGGAATGTCGGGAACGCTTAAACGAGGGCGTTGAATGTTATCAATTGTTATGGCACCAATGGACAACAATGAAACCGTCCAGAAAGGCCTCGAAGGCGTAATTATCGACGAATCCGGGATTAGTCGGGTGTTCGGGGACGAGGGGAAATTGCTGCTCCGCGGCTACGACGTCCACGACATTGCCGCGTACGCCGACTATCCGGAGACGCTCTATCTGGTGTGGAACGGCGAGCTTCCCACGGAGGAGGAATACAATTCGTTCAAGGACGACATGACGTCCCGCCGAGCGTTGCCGGACACGGTTCTCGAATGCCTCCACAATTACGCGGCAGCCGACCTCCACCCGATGGACGCAATGATGGCAGCCACCGTCACTCTCGCTGGCCACGACGAACACATCATTACGGGGAAACCACAGACGTTCGAGGACAAGATCCCGGACGTCCTGGAGATGGGCAA
>JBKEGM010000300.1:0-3958 GCA_046710005.1 Natrialbaceae archaeon | reverse complement strand
CGACCGCGACGGCGGACGATGCAGGTGGTGGTCGAGCGGGCGAAACGGTGGGGGAGGACCACGGTCCAGCGGGTGAAACGGCGACCGGGGCCGACGAACTACAGGAACTCACCGAGGTGAGTCATGGTGCGGTCCTTTCGCTGGGTGGCGTGAGCGCGCAGAAAGTCCTGCTCTTTCTCACGAACCTCGTGCTCACCGCGAGCCTCTCCGTGAGCGCGTACGGCGCCTATGCGCTCGCCTGGCGGATAACCCGCATCCTGGTCCGGTTCGCCCCGTCCGGTTCCACGCCGACGCTCGTCCGGTTCCTACCGGAGTACCGCAATGAACCGAAACGACAGGATCGTGTCGTCGGATTGGCTCACCTCACGACCTTCGTAGCGAGCGTCGCCATCGCGATGGGCGTCGGGGTTTTCGCCGACCGGATCAACGCGGCCACCATCCAGCACCCGACGTTCCCGACGCTGCTCCGGTTTCTCGGCGTCCTGCTTCCGCTGAATGCCTTCATCCGTCGGCCTCCTCTTCACCTTCGGCCTCGAACGGCGTGACCGCCTCGTGGCCTCGGCGTTGTCCGACGAGTATCGATCGATCGTTGGGAAGGTGATCGACTCGGTGTCCAAATCCGCATCAGTGACGGGGTCCGGATCGGCCTGAAGGCAGGTTGTCCGGGCCGACCTGAAAGGCATCGGCTTGGCCCCTTCGACCGACAGCAACTGTCTCAGCGCGGTTTGGCCCCGTACACGTCCTTCTCGCCCGCGTTCCCCCAGAACAGGGCCCGGTCGGTCGCGAGCCAATCGTCCTCGACGGCATCGTCATGGGCGTAGGTTGCCTCGACCCGCCCGACGAGGACGTCGTGGTCGCCGGTTTCGAGGGTCTTCTCCAGCGAGCACTCCAGCACTGCTGCGCATTCCTCGATCAGCGGCGTTCCCGTCTCCTCGCCGGCGAAGGTGGTCAGTCCGGTTTCGGCGAACTTGTCCACGTCAGCGCCGGACTCGCGACCGACGAAATAACTCTCCTCGACGAGGTCGTGGTCCGGGACGTTCACCCCGAAGGCGCCCTCGTCCACGACCAGCCCGTGGGTGTGGCGTTCGGGTGCGACGACCACGCCGATCAGCGGCGGGTCGACCGACAGTGGCGTGCTCCACGAGGCAGTCATGACGTTCGGGTTCTCGCGCCCGGCGGACAGGAGGACGGTGAACCTGGGATACAGGAAGTGAAACGGTTTGTCAACCGACTGGCGTTCCATGCGCGGGGGTTCGACGACCACCGGCTTTGATGCACCGGATTCCGGTCGTGCTCGCCGGATCTGGAGGGTGGTGTGACCGTCCTTCGAGACACGATTACGCGTTCCGGTCGATCCACTCGCAGAAGGCGTCGAAATCGCGTGCCCCGGCGCTGTCGGCGATCTCACGAAGCGTCCCGGGTCGGAGTTCGTCGTGCAACGGGACGGTGACCTGCCATCGATCGTCGTCGTTCGTCGGGTGTTCGTAGTACAACTGAGCGTGATCGCCGGTCGTCCGTCGCCATTCGAACCCACCGGCGTTGACCAGTACTGTAACGACTTCCATTCCGGAAAACGTTCGCCGACTCATCGCTATTCGAGGACGTCCGGCGGGTTCCGATCTCCAGTCGTGTTGTCCGCGGGATCGATGCCAAGCTCGCGGAGTTCTTCGTCGGAGGGTCCGTGTCCGATGTCACCGTCGTGGAGGGCGACCGCTTCGTCGAGGTTCTCGAGTGCTGCCTCGCGAGTCGGCCCTTGAGTGGTGACGCCTCGATCCACGTCCTTCGCGATCCACGCCTCGTCTTCGCGCCAGAGACGGATTTCTCCGTCATGGGGCGTCCCGTCACGCGTCGAACTGGCCATCATCGTCAACTAGGCGCGAAAAGAAATAAATGGGTTTGCCAGATTCTCTCCTGGAAGATCACTCCTCATACGTGTGAAACGCCACCGCCTGTTCGAGGAGTTCGTCCGGGATCCCCGGCACCTCCTCGCACCTGACGGGGCCGGCCTCCTCCACGAGGTCGGGGTCGCGTGGGAAGTCCCGCAGGTCCCAGTGGATCGAGATGCCGGCCGTGGCGCCCTCTCCCATCGCGATGGGCACCTGGTTGTGGCCGGGTGTGAGGTCGCCCACCGCGTACACGCCGTCGACGCTGGTGCGGTTGTGCTCGTCCACCTCGACCGATCCGTCCTCGTCGATCTCACAGTCGAGTGCCTCGGCCAGCCCATTGTTGTACTCGGCGCCGTACATCGCGAACCCGCCACGATACTCCCGGACAGACCCGTCCTCGAACGCCAGGGCCTCGAGCCAGCCGTCTTCGCCGTTCCGGACCCCGGCGACCTCCGTCTCGATCACGTCGATCGGGTGGTTGGCGATCACCTGGTCCGTCTCCGCGCTCCATGCCGGATCGTGCCCGCGAGTCAGAATGTCGACCTGGTCGGTGAAGTTGAGCATAATGCCGGCGACGTGGGCTGCGCTTTCCTCGTGGCCCATGACATACACCGACC
Organism: Natrialbaceae archaeon; assembly: GCA_046710005.1. Classification (GTDB taxonomy): domain Archaea; phylum Halobacteriota; class Halobacteria; order Halobacteriales; family Natrialbaceae; genus DATFIX01. The sequence goes on along the minus strand of JBKEGM010000300.1, from coordinate 1,455 downwards.
GATCGACGAACATGTGTGCGTCACAGTGCAGGCAGTAGTGGAGCCCCTTGCCGGTCCGGGGCAGCGGCGGGTCGGGCCTGCGGTCACTGAACCCCGTCGCCAGTACGACCCGTTCGGCCAGGTAGTCGGTGTTTGTCCCGGACAAACGGAACCGACCGTCGGATCGAGCCTCACCGTCCATCCGTTCGGCCGAGGTGACGAAGTCGCGGTGGACGTCACAGCCGTAGTCCTCGAGTTGCTGTTTCCCGGTTTCCAGGAACTCGTTGCCGCTCACGTCCTCAGTCACGCCGACCACGTTGTGAACGTCGCCGATCATGGCGGCCCGGCCCCCACCGCGATCGACGAGCGCCGTCGAGTGTCCGAGTCGCGTGCTGTATAGGGCCGCGGAGAGGCCCGCAGGACCGCCGCCGATTACGACCACTTCGTAGTCCACTTCGTCGGGAGATTCGTCCGTCACGTCTTGTCGTGGCTGTCGAGAACGTAAAGGCGAATCTCGGGTGTGTAAGCGAGGTGCAGTACCGGCGTTTCCGCCGGATTACTTGAGTGGAATCGCCCACTGCCAAGGGGAAACAACGCCCGCGACCATTGGGATTCTTTTTCCGCGCCGTCGATGCTTCGCGTATGAACGTTCGTGATGCAATCCTCGAACGACGTTCCGTCCGATCGTACGCCGACCGACCGCTTTCTCGGGAGACGATCGAGACGGTACTTGACTCGGTGCGGATGGCGCCGTCGGCGAGCAACCGCCAGGACTGGCGGTTCATCGTGGCAGACGATGAGGAAACGATCGAGGCGCTCTACGAGGCCGCGGAACAGCAGGAGTTCGTCCTCGAATCCGGGGCCGTCATCGCCGGCGTTGCCACCGACCCGGAGACTGAGATGCAGTGTGGCATACGCCCCGGCGTCGTCGACGTGTCGATCGCGCTCGATCATCTGATGCTTCGGGCCGTCGAGGAGGGGCTGGGTACCTGCTGGCTTGGGGCCTTCGACCAAGACGAGTCCCGAGAAATCCTCGGGATTCCTGAGGGCGAGGAAATCGTCGCCCTGCTCACGATCGGCTACCCCCAGGCCGACCTACGCAAGGTCGAGAAGGACCGGAAACCGTTGGAGGAGGTCGTTTCGTACGTCGGCGACCATTGAGGGCGACATTTCGAAATTCGCCGATCGACGACCGCCCTGACAGCCGAAATTCCCCTCGGTGAAACTTTAACTGCCAGCGCATTATCTTTATCAAATAGGTTTGGCCACGATGCAATCGATCTCTCCCGTTCCCATGGAGCGTCCACCGTGACGCTCGGCACTGTCGACCCGGCAAACCCTACCTTCCAGGCCTATATTCTGGCGTTCGGAATCGCCGCGGTCGCGGCGTTCGCCAGCGTCGCTCGAGCCCGACAGATCGAGGACCCTGATACCCGTCGCGGCATGATTGCCCTCTTGCTTACCAGTGGGGCGTGG
>JBKEGM010000299.1:0-3961 GCA_046710005.1 Natrialbaceae archaeon | reverse complement strand
CTTGATTCGAAATCAGGTGTGAATCGAACGAGCCTCAGATCGAAAGCGCAAGTGGGATCTATGCCGTTGTTTTTCCTGTCTCGGAATGTGAGCTCGGGATTACCAGTCGTATTGTTCGCGCGGGTCGACGGCGTCTTCCGATCGGTCGAAGACGTGCTGGCCGTCGACAAAGACGTGCTGGGACTGGGTATCGAAGTGATGGAAGGGCCCGTCCCAGACGACCAGGTCGGCGTCGGTGCCGGGTTCCAGCGTCCCCACACGGTCCTTGATTCCCAGAATTTCGGCCGGGTTGCGGGTGACGGCGTCGAGGGCTGCATTTTCGGGCAACCCTTCCCGAACTGCAAGCCCGACAGCGACGTCGAGGTGGTGCTGTGGAACGACCGGGGCGTCGGTCTGGATGGCGACGGTGACGCCTGCATCGTGGAGGATCCCGGGGGTATCGAAGGTGATGTTCCGGAGTTCGTACTTCGTGGCGGCCGAGATGGAGGGCCCGACGACGGCGGGAACGTCGCGTTTCGCGAACTCCTCGGCGATGAGGTGGCCTTCCGTTGCGTGCTCGATGGAGAGGGTATCGACGAGGTCGAATTCCTCGGCGATCCGGAAGACCGTCATGATGTCGTCCGACCGATGGGCGTGAACGCGAAGCGGAAGGTCGCCGTCAAGGACGCGAACCATGTTCTCCATACCGATATCGCGTTCGAATGACTCGCCCGCCTCTTCGGCCTGTTCCTTGCGGTCCCGGTAATCTTCGGCGTCCATCAGGGTTTGTCGGAGCGTCGCCGCCACGCCGGGTCGAGTCGAAGGTTGGCGGCGCTCCTCCTCGCCATGAAACCGCTTGGGATTCTCGCCCATTGCGCCCTTCATGCCGTCCTCCGCGATCAGCATCTCGTCGGCTACCTTTCCGTAGGTCTTCATCGAGCAAATGACGCCGCCGATCACGTTTGCCGAACCCATGCGCGAGGAGACGGTCGTCACGCCGTTCTGGAAGGCGTACTTCAGTTCCTCGTCGCGCGGGTGGAAGCCGTCGAGCGCGTTGACGTGCGGGGTCGTCGCGTCGGTCCCCTCGTTGAAGTCGCCGTCCTCGGGTTCGCCCCACTCGGCCATCCCGGCGTGCGAGTGGGCGTCGATCAGCCCCGGCGTTACAGGGGCGCCGTCGACGTCGATAACGTCGGCGTCGTCGGGGGTCTCTACGTCGCCGACGGCGACGATTTCGCCGTCCTCGATGAGAATGTCACCTTCCACGGTACCGCGACCGGTGAGGGTGTGAACGGTGGCGTTTCGAATCGCAAAGGTGTTGCCCATGACCCAACTCGTGCCACTGTGACCAAAGCGGTTCGGGTTCGGAGAGGTAAGCGATGGTTCTCGCGTTCGGTCCAAAGCGCTGTGGACGTTCGGTTCGGCGACCAATTCCTCGACAATCCCCCGGCGTCGCCGCTCAGAGGGCGGGCGGTCCCCCGATCAGCATCAGCGTCAGTCCGAGGAAGATGCCGGCACCGATCAGCACCCAGATCATCGTCGTTTTGGCTTGCCCGGACATGCGTTTCCCTTCCTTTGGATCAAAGGATCGTAATACCCTGCGTTGGGTGAAACGTACGTTGAAGCGAAGGGCGGCGATCACGTTCTCGCCCTCGATTCCGGTGATCCCAGGTTCGCTGGGGTGGTGGTACTCCGGACTGAGATCCCGCTCGCCGAGCCATTCGTGGACGAACGCGCCGGTTTTCGCCTTCTCGAAGTACCGGCTCTTGATTCAAACCAGATCCTGAACCAACCCACTTGTTTCCTAGGCGTCAATCGATTCGACGACGTCGGAGGCCATCGTCAATGGTCTCTGTTTGTTTGTCTTATCGGGGGCAGGAGGAGGTGTCGGTGATAACATCCCCGACATCGAAATACGGATTAATACATATCTTCGCATACCCTCGGTTCCGGACAACAGCATCGCGGCGCAACGGAATCCGGAAATCCCGGCGGGAAACCGTAGCCATAATCTCGCCAGGCAACTTCGGTAGGAACGTGCAGGGATTTCGTCGCCGCTTCGAGATGTGGCTTGAGGATCACGGCGTGTCCAAGGAGCTCTTCGCGCTCTCGCTGGCCCAGTCGATCGCCGCCTTCGGCGGTGGCTTGGTCATCCCGATGCTTGCACCGCTTCTGGCTGGCCTTCCCTCCCCGATGTTCCCAGATTCGGTGCTCGGTCTTCCGGTGACGACCGAACTCCAGGTCGGCATTCTCTTTTCGATGTTCGGCATCACCCGGTCAATTCTGCAGATCCCAATGGGGAGGTTGTCCGATCGGGTAGGCGTGCGCCGACCGTTCGTCGAGATCGGGATGCTCCTGAGCGCGGTCACGCTCTATCTCTACTCGGTCGCGGGCACCGTCGGAGTGTTGGTCTCGGTCCGGATGGCCCAGGGTGCGGCAATCGCCATCTCGACGCCCGCTCTGATGGCACTGGTCGAGGGCATCACTGAGCATCGCTCGAGAGGCGGGAGCATGGGCTTTTTCTCCTCGATGCGCACGCTCGGGTGGGGGCTTGGACCGATCGTCGGTGGGGTCATCGCGGACATCTATGGACTAACGGCGGCGTTCGCGACGGGGGCGCTCCTGACGGTCTTCGCGGTCGGGATGATCCATCTCACCGTTCCGGAAGTCCGGGCGGGCGAGGGCACGCAAGAGCAGACGGAGGAAACGGCCGCTGACGGCGGCCACGCGAACCTCATTCTCGGGACCTTCACGTCTCGCCAGCAGGCCACGACGTTCCTCGGACTCGGCATCGCGATGGCCACGCTGATGATGGGGTTCGCGGCGGTGGTCGCCATGGAGAACCCGATCCTCGAGCGCATCGGTGGCTCGAAGGCGGGGTTCGGCCTGGTCTTCGCGATCACCACGCTCACCCGTTTTGGGTTCCAGTTCCCGATCGGTATCGCTTCGGACGACTATGGTCGCAAGCCGTTCATCATCGGCGGGTTGCTGGTCAGCGCGCCCCTGGTCGCGCTCATGGGCTTTGCCCACTCCTTCATCGAGTTCTTCGTCCTTCGTGGCATGCTCGGGGTGGCCCTTGCCGGCGTCATCGCCCCGGCGTATGCGATCGCGGCAGACGCCGCCGACGACGCACTCTCCGGCCAGCAGATGGCCGTGCTCATGACCGCGTTTAGCGTCGGCTTCGCGTTTGGCCCCATCGTGGCCGGCGCCGTGGCGTTCAAAGGCTTTGCCGTTCCGTTCCTCCTCGCAGGCACGCTCACGGTCGTCGGAACGATCGGCGCCTGGTGGTTCGTTGACGAACCACAACCGGCATAGAACGCCTTTACGTATCGAATTCGGCAGCTCAGTGACGTAACCGCAAGTGCTTACGAAGATTCCAATAAGCCTATTCGAGGCCGGTCCGTTCGTTCAAATATGGGTTACTGGTACCGACGCCTCGACGTTGATCTGAGCACCGGTGAGGTTTCCACGAGCGAAATCTCGGAGGAGTTCGCCCGCAAGTACATGGGTGGCGCAGGCTTCACGACGCGCGTCCTGTACGACGAAGTTGGTCCGGACGTCGACCCGCTTGATCCAGAGAACGTCCTCGCGGTCGCCCCCGGCCTGTTCGTCGGGCCGTCGGTCCCGACGGGGTCGAAGACGACGTTTGGCTTCAAGTCGCCGCTGACCGGCGGCTACGGGAAGTCGATCGTCGGCGCGAAGATGGGCGATCAACTCAAGCGCGCCGGCTACGACATGCTCGTGGTCCGGGGTGAGGCCGAGGCGCCCACGACGCTCGTCATCGAAGACGAGGACGTCACCCTCGAGTCCGCCGAGGACGTCTGGGGGATGGAGACCTGGGAGACCGACGAGGCCATGAAGGAGGAACACGGCGGCAAGTTCCGGACGGCCGTCACCGGCCCGGCTGGCGAGAACCTCGGGTACATCGCGGGCATCGAGTGTGAGGACCGCCAGGCTGGCCGCGGCGGTGGCGGTGCGGTCATGG
>JBKEGM010000298.1:0-3979 GCA_046710005.1 Natrialbaceae archaeon | reverse complement strand
CCAAATTCTGGCCAGTCTTTTTACCCTGGGAGAGAGTACCGATCCCCATGAAATTCGTCATCGCGGGGTACGGCCGGGTCGGCTCTCGGACGGCCAGAGTGCTCCAGGAAGAAGGGCACGACGTTTCAGTCATCGATACCGATTACGATCGCGTCAAGCGAGCGCGGTCGGAAGGCCTCGACGGAGTCAAAGGGGATGCGTCCGAGGAGTCGGTACTCGAAGAAGCGGGGGTGGCTGACGCCGATGCCATCGCCGGACTCACCCCGGACCTGAACGTCAACTTTGCGGCCTGCATGATCGGCAAACACTACGGCGCCCGAACGGTCCTCCGGATCAACGAAGACTATCGCGAAGAGATCTACGAAAAGTTCGCTAGCGACGTCGACGAGGTGGTCTACCCGGAGCGTCTCGGGGCCGCGGGTGCGAAAACGGCGCTCCTGGGTGGCGACTTCAACCTCCTCAGTGACCTAACGGAGGACCTCCAGTTGATGGTCTTCACGATCGGCGAGGACTCACCGGTCGTTAGTGAACGTATCGCTGCGGTGGACCTCCCCGAATCGGGCCGGATCTACGCCCACGGCCGCCAGCACGAACCGATGGAGATTCCACTGCCCGGGACCGAGTTCGAATCGGGCGACAAGGTCGCCGTCGTCGTCGAACGGGATACCGTGGAAGACGTTCGGAAAGCCCTGGTGGGTCAATAGCCCACCGGCCATGGAACGCGGGGCCAGTCCGTCTCGAACTCCGGGGGAAAGGGTCGAGATGGGGAGATCGGTGTTCCGGGCGCGCACGGGAGGATGGGGGACTGTAAGTGGCGCGCCCGTTCATGATCTCAGAGCGATTTACCATAAAACCGCGTCAGACGGATGTGTGACGTTCGCAGGACGGCAGCGTGATTCGGAGTATTTGACACCGGGACTGCCGCGACGCAAACCTATTCCCGCCCACCACGGCAACGTCGTCCTATGAACGGGACTGGCGTGCCCCTCGCGACGCCGTTCGATGAAAACGGCAACGTGAACGAAGCGAACCTCCGGCAATTGGTGAATGAACTGGAGCAACGAGGCGTGGACTTCTTCGTCCCCTGTGGCTCCAATAGCGAGGCGGCCCTCATGAGCGTCGAAGAGCGGGCGACAGTGACGAAAATCGTCACGGAGGAGTCGGACGGACGGGTACTCGCAGGGACCGGCCATCCGGGCTTTCGGGAGACGCTCCGCCAAACGGAACTCGCGGCCGACGCCGGCGCAAACGCCGCGCTGGTCGTGACGCCGTTTTACCACAAACACGATCAGGAGACACTCTCAGCGTACTACCGCGACCTGGCCGACGCGAGTCCGATTCCGATCTACCTCTATAGCGTCCCGAAGTATACCGATACCCGACTCGAACCGTGGACCGTCGAGCAACTCGCGTCCCACGAGAACGTGGCCGGCATGAAAGACTCCAGCGGCGACCTCGGCGCACTCCAGCGAATCGCGACTCTCACCGAGGACGAGGACTTCGACGTGCTGGTCGGGAGCGGAAGTATCTACGCGGCCGGCCTCGAGGTGGGGGCCAGCGGGGGCGTCCTGGCGCTGGCGAACGTGGCCCCCGAGGCGGCGAGCGAGATCTATCGGCGTCACGCCGATGGCGACGTCGATGGTGCCCTCACCCTGAACCGCGACCTGGTGGCGTTGAATTATGCTGTCACCGGTGGCCACGGAGTCCCTGGGTTGAAAACCGCGATGAACGCGCGAGGGCTCCCGGCGGGGGATCCGCGCCGGCCCCTCCAGACCGTGGATCCAGCGGACGAGGCGGAACTCGCAACCCTTGTCGCGGACGCGGATCTAGGCTGAGTCCTCCAAAGCGTTCGAGCCGTTTTCCGAGGGAGTATCACCGCCATCTTCGTCCACGTCGGGCACCGCGCGGGTCGCCGTAGCCTTAAATGAGGCGACGACGCACCGGCCCGGCCGAACGTCGAGTCGTTGGACACTGTCGATCGTTACTACCGCCGCGAGTGGCGACGCAGCCCCGACGTCGACGGTTACTCTGGCAATTACTGTCCCACGGTCTACCGCCTTGACGACGCCCTCGAACCGGTTCCGGGCACTGGTCGCGTCCGGTTCGGGGATTTCCACAGGGTCATTAAGCGTGACGGCGTCGGCCCGCACGGCCACCTGGACCCGGTCGCCGTCGGCCGGAACGATGGCCCGCACGGGGCCGGCATCGGTGCGGACGATGCCGAGTTCGCCCTCGCGGTCCTCGACGTCGCCGGAGAGGACCGTTTCCCCCGTCTCGGCGACGCCGGAAAGGCCGGATCGCAAACGGTCGAACCGGGCGAGCAAATCGCGGGCCGTGTTCGTAAGTTCGCTGCCGCCGCCAGCCGGGCCGCCCCGATGTCGTTCGACGAGGGGGCCGTGGGCGTTTTCGAGATCTTCGAGCCGTTCGAGCGCCCGGGAGTAGGACCGTCCGAGATCGTCGGCCGCCCGGTTGAGCGACCCGAATTCGTCGATGGCTTCCAGGAGCGCCGCGTCCCGCGCCTCGAACGAAACGTCGTCGACACGCAGTCGGGCATCGAACCCTGCGTCCACCGCAAGGGTCTCCTCCCCGGCCCCCTGGTCTCCGTCGTTTGGGTCGTCCTCGTCGCCGTCCGCGGTCATATTCACGAGTCAACCGGCCGGGAGGAAAACCGTTGTGTCGAGTCGGAGCGGAACGGCCCGGTCAGTCGCGATCGATGCCGGCCGTCGCCGCATCGAACCCGTCATCATCCGGTTCGTACAAGAGTTCGCCGTCGACGAACCGCTCCGTTCGGGGATCAGTGGGTTCCTCGAAGATCCGTTCCGGGGACCCGGTCTCGACGAGTTCGCCGTCGTAGATGAACCCGAGGCGATCGGAGATTCGTTCGGCCTGATGCATGTCGTGAGTCGCGACCACGACGCCAACGCCCCGGTCCCGGGCCTGCAGAATGGCCTCTTCGAGCACGGCCGTATTCCGCGGGTCGAGGTTCGAGGTCGGTTCGTCCAGCAGCATGACCGACGGATCGGTGGCGAGCGCCCGGGCGAACGCGACGCGCTGGGCCTCCCCACCGGACAGCGAGAGCGCATTCCGGTCGGCCTTGTCGGCCAGGCCAACGGTTTCGAGGGCGGCTCTGGCGGCGTCGTGCAGCCGTGGGTCGCCGATGAGCCCTCGCACTCCGTCCCGAAACCGGTCGTCCCACGACCGCCTGACGCGGTTGCCATACGTCACGTTCCGGTGGACCGGCGCGTTGAAGAGGCTTGGCTCCTGGAACACCATGCTCAGTCGGCGGCGGATCGACAGTCGGTCGGCCCGCGAGAGCGACCAGACGTCGGTCCCGTCCCACTCGACCGTCCCCGAATCCGGCGGGCGAAACGTCGCCAGCAGTCGCAATAGCGTCGTCTTCCCGGTCCCCGACGGGCCGACGACGGTGAGGATCTCGCACGGATCAACGCTGATGGAGACTTCCGCCAAGACACCGTCGCCGTCGAACTCCACCGAAACCTCGGTCGCAGCAAGGGTCATTGTGAGGCACCCCTCCTCCCCCGTCCCTTGCTTCGGAGCCACGACCCCAGTCCGTTGACGACGAGCACGAGGGCCAGGAGGATCGCCCCGAGGACGAGACCGACCTCGTAGCGGCCCTGCCGAGCCTCGACGGTGATCGCCGTCGTCAGGGTCCGGGTGTAGGACTCACCGTCGCTGAACACGATGTTGCCGCCCACGATCAGGATCGAGCCGACCTCGCTGATGGCGCGCCCGAACCCGGCCAGGATCGCCGTCACGATTCCATACCGCGCTTCTTTGACGACGACGAGGCCGACGTCCACCTTCGTTCCACCCATCGCGTAGGCCGCGTCTCGGACCGGTTGCCCGACGGCCTCGACCGCCGAAAGGCTGACGCTCATGATGACGGGCGTCGCGAGGACGAACTGGGAGGCGATCATGGCCTGGGGGGTGAACGCCAGGTCGAGGTCGCCGAGCGGCC
>JBKEGM010000297.1:0-4015 GCA_046710005.1 Natrialbaceae archaeon | reverse complement strand
CGACATCCACGGATTCCGGCGGTGAGTCGAACCCATCCGCAAGGGATTCGCGAAGCGCTCCCAGCACCATCGCGGTCTGGGCGCAGTTGACCGCCGGTCGTCCATTGTCCTCGGCCGCGTTTGTCCCATCGCCGAGGGCCCGTTCGAGTTCGTCGTAGAGCCACCCGAGCAGGGACCGCTCGTCCTCCACCAGTTCGAAACTGGCGTAGGCCTCGGTCACACCGAAAAACCGCATCCGAGACGCCAGATCGCGGGTGAGTCGGACGTGGGGATCCTGATCGGGACCAACTGGAATCACGGTCGGCTTGGGTTCGTCCAATTGCGGGTAGAGGATGTCGGCGGCCTGGGTCACCACCGACTGCATGTGCGAGACGTCGGTTTCGCCGTCGAAGCCGTAGATGGCCTGGAGTTCGCTGAAGTTGGCTTCGATACCGAGTTCGAACGCCAGGTCCTGGAGTTCGCGATTGTCGGTCTGCCGATAGAGGGTGCCCGCCTCGGGGTCAAACCCCAGTGCGAGGAAGCTCAGCACGTAGTCCCGGGCGTGCTCGTCGATTTCCGCCCAGGTTAACCCGCGGGCCGAGTGGGCCTCGAGGTCGGCGATCAGGGCGTAAGTGTCCCCGCCCTGCTTTTGGTGCCAGATGAGTTCGTCGAAAACCAGCTTGTGGCCGATATGCGGGTCGCCGGTCGGCATAAACCCCGAGAGGGCAGCGTAGTCCTCGCCCGCGCGCATCGCCGCGGCCACCCGGCGATAGTCGCGATGCCCGAAGATCACGCCCCGGCGCATGAGGTAATGTGGAGCGGGGACTTCGGGCAGGATCTCCTCGAACTCCTCGATCCCGAACGTCTCGAAGAGTTTCCGGTAATCCGCCACCGTCGAGGAGCCCCACGGGTCCAGGGCCACGTCGTCGGCGCCAGCGGCCCCGCTGGTTCCCCCGGCCCCGTCAGTGCGGAGCATCGATCGGGAGCGCCACCGCGCCCCGTCGGTCGACTGCGGCTGCTCGGAGCGCGATTCCCCGGACGCCTCGGGTTCCGTGTCGTTGGTCATGATCGTTACCAGTCGCCCGCATCTACGCGCCGGGGCGCGCAAAAAGGTTCGTTTCGAGCAGTCGGCACGACAACGCTCCGGGGATGGCTGCGATCCACGGTGGTCCCCGATCAGGGCGTCAGCCGGGTCACGGACAGCCACTCGATACCGTCGCTATCGGCCGATCCGTCGCCCTCGACCAGCGCGAAAACCATCGTCTTCCGGACGCCGTTCGCCAATCTGACGTCAAGCGCCAGGTCACGCGGTGCGAAGGTATGGTCGGCAGCCAGGACCCGAACCAGGAGTTCGGAGTGGCCCAGCGAATCGACCGACTTGACCTCGGCGTAGGTCCTGAAATCCGCGCCGAACTTGAACCCGGTCTTGGGAACTACGTTCCGGTTGCGGAGTGCGCTGTACGCCGCCAGTCGCCGGTCGAACCGCTCGCCCTCGACCGCCCGACCGCGACCGACGACGGTCGATGGACCGCCGTCAACGTCGATCGCCCCCTGCTCCACGAGGGACGCCGCCTCGACAAGGGAAAGTTGCAACGGGTCGCCCTCGCCCGCCTCGCGGCCGGATAGCGGCCGGCCGAAGAATCCCTGCTCGTAAAGCGAGACGGGGGGATCCCAGCAGACCACCCGGTCGCCGAGCACGGCAGCAGGAACGCCCGCTGGGAGGTCGACGGTCGTCCGACCGTCGAGATCGGGCCGACCAAGGTCGAGATACGTGATCTCGCTCTCCTCGTCCACGACCGCGATGGCGGCCTGCCCCACATCCGTCCGGGCTGCAGCGAGCGCAGACGCGCCGATCGTCTCGCGCTCGGCGACGACGCGGACCCGGTAGGCCACGTCGCCGTCTGGCGGCCCCTGGCCGCGCTCGTAGACGACGAAGTCGTCGTCCCGTCGGGGAGCTGGAACCCAGTTCGCGCGGGCGGGCGAGATGTAGAATCCCCGGGATCGGAGTTCGGCGTAGACGAGGAACCGGACGCCGAACCGGTCGACGGCATCGGTGGCCTGCGCGAAGAACTCACGGAAGGCCATCCCGTCGACAGCGTCGAGATCGTCCCGAAATAAAAGGTGGGCGGCCTCGACCGGCGCGAGTTCGATCTCGTTGCCCTGGAGCGGTCGCCCGTAGCCACGAGAATCGTAGTAGCGCTGGCGGGCATCACCGCCCACGCGAACCAGGTCACCCTCGAGCCGTCCGTTCATAGTGCTGTCTGACCCCGAACGCTCAAATGACCTGCGGTCAGGGAACAGCGCGAGGGGTCCGGGGTGGTGCCGACGGAACGAGCAAAAGACCGCGCCTCATCCCGGGACTTCCGCAGAATCTGGTGCCCTCGGTTGGTCGCAGGTCGCATCGAGACATCGTCGCCCCGATGGCGTCCGAAAGACGGGGAGCCCACACTCGCAAGTATCAACGGCGACCCCTGCCGGGAACGAGAAACTCGTCTCGCAGTCCGGGTAGTCGTCACACCCGAGGAGCAACCCGCCTCGGCGGAGAACCCGGAGTTCGGAGCCACAATCGGGACAGGTCCAGGCGCGGTCAAACTCCTCACGGACGGCCTCGACGAGGGGCTCGCACGATCGATCGAGACAGAGGTCGAGAGGGACACCGCGCTCGACCCGGATTCTGGGAAGACCGCAATCCTCACAGATATCTTCCCTGACCGTCGCTCCAGTGGGCAAGCCGTACCGGTTGCCACAGCCGATACAGGAGACGGCCCCGCCCTCGCGCACGAGTTCGTCGCCACTCTCCGAACACTCGCCGACCGGAACGCCCGCGGATGAGGTCGGATAGCGGGCGAACCCGTCCTCGTCGTGGAGGACGATCCGTAGTCGCTCGTCGCCGTCCTTGACGACGATTCGTCCGACTTCCCGTTCGCAAGCGACGACGTCGGCGCGGGTGATCCAGGCCACGGGCTGGTACCCCTCTGCGTCGTGGACGAGCACGGTGTTGTCGGCCTTCACGACCACCACCACCACCCGGCCGCGATACTCGGACCGATCGTCCCGGTCGTGGATGACAGTACAATCGCCAGCGAAGACGCGTGTCGTATCCATCGCGTTGCGAGGTGGGCGCGTTCTCGTACCTGAGAAATTCGGCGGGTAGCGCCTGGAGTGGTCAGTCCCGCTTACGTCGTCCGGAACGCCCGATCGCCGGCGTCGCCCAGTCCCGGAACGATGAAGCCGTTCTCATCGAGGTGGTCGTCGACGGCGACGGTGAGCACGTCGGCCCCCGGCACGGCGTCGTCGAGTCGGTCGAGGCCGTCGGGGGCCGCCACCGCCGAAAGGACGACCAGGTCGTTCAATTCCTCGGGGGACGGAGCGTCTTCTAAAACCCGATCGAGGACGGCCACCATCGTGCTGCCAGTCGCGAGCATCGGATCGGCGACGATCACGGTGTCTGCCGCGGTGATTTCGGGGAGTTTCACGTAGTCCACTGAAATGGGGAAGGCACCGTCCTCGTCCCGCCCCGCTTTTTCGTCCCGTGACGCTGAGATGACGCCCTGGCGCGCTCGTGGGAACGCCTTCAGGAGGCCCTCGACCAAAGGTGTCGCTGCCCGGAGGACGTTGATGATCACGATGTCGTCCATTCCAGCGATGCGTTTACCGGTCGTCCGCGTCAGCGGCGTTTCGACGTCGACCGAATCGATCCCCATCCAACCATCGATGATCTCGTAGCCACAGATCCGACCCAGTTTCACCAACCCTTTGCGGAACGCGACTTGTTCTGTCTCGACCGATCTGAGTTCGGTGAGGGTGTGCCTCGCCAGGGCGTGCGTGATCACCGCGGCGTCTCCCCGTTGCTCGATGGACATATGCGATTCAAGTGCCGTGGCGCAGGGTTAATCTATCGGTCCGGCGCCAATCCTAGAACCGTTCACTGGAATGAGATTTGGGTGCGGACTGGACCGTGTCGGCGGCAACGGGCCGATGAAGACTTATACGGCCAACCGGCTAGTGCCCCACAACCAGATGGAAGAGAGCATTT
>JBKEGM010000296.1:0-4017 GCA_046710005.1 Natrialbaceae archaeon | reverse complement strand
CCGGCCGATCGCGATGACCAGGACGGCCGTCGGGGCGAGTCCTACCACGAACGTCGGCGCGAGTTTCTCCCGTGGAAGGGACTCGTAGGCGTACCGATGGAGGATGATCGAGCCGAAGAACACGAACATGAAGCTACCGACTCCCAGAGCCATCATCGAGAGCAATTCGACACTGCCGAGTGGAACCGACAGCTCTGAAGAGACTAGTCGTCCGAAGCGGCGAGTCCTGGATTGTGCACACTGCCGTCGCCGTCGAGACGATCGACGAGTTCGGTCTCGGTAACCGGTGGTCGCTCGACCGCGTCCAGTCCCAGATCACGGGCGATCCGGACGGGAGTCGGTGGCGTGAGGTTCGCCGCGGCGAGCAGATCGTCGTCGTAGAATACGTCCCGGGGTGTCCCACCGCCGATCGCGTTACCGTTGTCCATCACACAGACCCGGTCGGCGAGGTCGGCGGCAATGTCGAGGTTGTGCGTCGAGAGGACGACGCTGATACCCGACTCCCGGATGTCCGCGAGACGCTGGGCGACCATGGCCGACCGCTCCGGGTCCAACCCGGCGAAGGGTTCGTCCAGGACGACGACGCTCGGTTCGAGGACGAGGACACCCGCTAGCCCGACCAGCCGCTTCTCGCCACCGCTGAGATAGTGCGGGACGCGGTCTTCGAGGTGACTGGCCCCGACTGATTCCAGCGCCTCCCGGGCGCGTTCGACCGCCTCGTCGCCGGTCACGCCACGGTTCGACAGGCCGAAGGTCACGTCGTCGAGGACGGTCGGAGCGACCAGTTGTGTATCGGGGTCCTGGAAGACGAACCCGACTTCCGAACGGGCATACTCGACCGTATCGTCGGTTATTTCGGTTCCGTTGACGACGAGACGCCCCTCGTCGGGCACGAGCGTCGCGTTCAAGTGTTCCAGACAGGTCGACTTCCCCGAGCCATTCGAGCCCACGACGGCGACGATCTCGTCGGGGTAGACGCCGAACTCGATGTCGTGGACGCCGACGGTCCCGTCGGGATAGGTGTGTGACTGGCATTCGAGGTCGATCAGTGGTGTGTCTGCTGACATCGTGTGTGAACGCTCCGAGTGCTCAAAGACAGGGTCGTCTGACTCACTCATGCGAGAATTCCTCCGGCGAACAGGACGTAGCCGACGACGAGCAGATACGCGACCGCAATCGCTGCCAGTTCCACGAGGGGCGGGCGGGGAATCTCACTCGACATCGCGATCCGGCCGTCGTAGCCGCGGGCCTCCATCGAGGCGACCAGTCGCTCCGAGCGCTCGATCGCGGCGAGCATCGTCATGCCCAGCATCCGGGCGTACAGTCGGCGGTTCGCCCAGAACGTCGACAGCGTCGCGCCGCGCGACTGGGCGGCCTTGACGAGATCTTCGAGGGTCTCGAGCATGACGAAGGTGAACCGATAGGTCAACAACGCCACCTGGTCGATCGGGCTCGGCAACAGGCGGTCGAGTACTGTCGCTACGTCGGCGTACGTAGTCGTCATCATCGTCGCGAGAACGAATGTGACGACTGTCATCGAGCGCGCGGCGAGTTCGACGACCAGCGTCGCTCCGGCCCAGGTGACCGACAGTCCACCAAGCGGCGTCTCCAGGACGGGCCCGATCGGCGTCCCGGGTTCCATGACGAGCAGCGGGCCGCCGATCGAGACGACAAAGAGGGCGGGCAGGGTGTACCAGCCGAGGAGCCGCCGAATCGGCAGGTTTGCAGCCACGTAAGCGACCAGAACTGCCCCGTAAAGGGCGACCAACGGTACCACGCCATTGACGACCGTCACGGCCACGACGAGCGCGCCGAGCAGTCCGAGCTTTGTCCACGGACTGAGGCGGTGAAAGGGGCCCTCGTGGTGCTCGGCCATGGCCGTCATCAACCGTGGGTCGGGGACGTGATTCGAGAGTGCTGGCACGGATATCACCTGCCGTCCGCCAGTCGGTCGCCGTAGACGTACAATCCGACGCCCACGAACGTCATCACTGCGAGTATGGCGAGCCACTCGCCGACCATCCCTCCCTTCCGGATCGGGCCGGCGATGACGATCCCGCGACCGATGTCGATGAGGGATCCGCTGCCCGTCCCGACGCCCCGCTGGATGGATTGAGCGAATCGTTTCCCGTACGGGAGCGCGCCCCCGGTGGCGACGAATCCGACGTACCCGAGGCCCGCAAACACGGCGACAAGCGCCGATAGCGCGCTGTATTGCTTCCAGCGCTCCATCAGGCGCTCACCCCCGAACGGACGTTCTCTTCGGCGCGTTCGTCGATCAGGTCGGGCCGCAGTGAGCCGAGGAACTGCACGATGAGGCCAGTCAGCAGTCCCTCGATCACGGCGACACCCAGGTTCAACCCGACCATGCCGCCGACGGCGAGTGCCAGTTCAGAGCGGGGAAGCGCGCTCCCGTTGACCCCACTGACGACGATGATCACGCCCATCAACACCGCTCCCGCGGCGAGTCCGAGCGTCGCCCCGGCCGTCCCCGCCGGGAACCCGTCCCAGTCGGCGGCCCGGAGGCGACGGAACGCGTAGTAAGCCCCGACAGCTTCGGTGGCGTTGACGAGCGTATTCGCGCCAAGTAACCCAAAAGCGCCGTGACCGAGCGCCGCCGAAAAGACGTTGACGACGAGCGCGATAATCGTGCCGAGTAACGGCCCGGCCAGGATGCCGACCAGCGCGGTGAAGTTCATGTGGATCCCGCCCCAGATTGGCAGGTTCAACTGGAAGATCGCGAAACTCGCCGCGGCCGCAATACCAGCGAGCGCGATCCGACTCGGGTCGATGCCACGACTTCGAATGCGATACACCACGATGCCGAGCAGTCCGGCACCGACGACTGTCCAGAGCACGAGCGCCCACAGCGGGAACGCACCTTCTCCGAGGTGAATGTGTGCCATACGTGCTTAGTAATAATCGGTTCTAGTTTAATAACTTTGCCCCATTGTATAGCAACAGGATAATAAAAATGCTGGATGTAGGCAGTGAACTTCCCGACAAAACCGAACTGCGGACGCGAACGCAATCGAGATACGGGGTGGCAAATCTGATCGCAGGATCGGCGAGCAGAGGGCGGCCGGGGCTGTCAGTCGGTGCTGGCAAAACGAACTTCAGTCAGGCCACAGCCGGCGTCGTCACTCGACGAGCAGGCCGTCGTCCATCGGCAGTACGGAGTAACTGACCGTCTGGACGTCTTTGGTCGCCCGGATCGTCCCGACGACCGTCGAGATAGCCTCGAGAGATCCCTCGAGGACGAACAATTCGAGACAGAAATTGTCGCCGACGTGCGTGTGAAAATTCGACTCGACGACGCCGTCGAACTCGTGGCGGATCTCCATCATCTCCCGCTCGACGCTGCCGGTCTGGTAATCGAACATGACCGTGACCGTCGCCATCAACTGCCGCCCTTCCAGGGACTGGTCGTCGAACTCGTCGAGCAACTCACGGCTGGCGTCGCGAATTACCTCGCTGCGCCCGCTGTAGCCGTGCTCCTCGGCGAACTGGTCTAAGCGTTCGACCAGCTCTTCCGGCATCGAGACGCTGACGATAGGCATACTGAAAGGCACGCCCCTCAGATATTAACGGTTGGCATCGGGGGCTGTGATCTCGCGACGACGCGCCCGCTCGGCAGCGACTCGCGGTCGTCCGTTCCTCGATCACGGCGTCGAGTTCCGCAGTTGCTTCGGCGAGCAGCGAGCCGAGAATTTCGGGTGTCGTCGGGTGATAGGCCCGGTCGGGGATCTCCCGGACGTCCAGTTCCATCTCGACGGCCAGTTGCATCGTCTTTGCCATCACGTCGGCGTGGTAATGCAGTCCCTGGTACCCCAGGACGGTGCCGTCAGTCCCCACGACCAGCCGCGCCCATCCCTCGAGGGCGTCTTTGGCCTTGAACACGCCGTCCCCGGCAGCTTCGGCGTCGACAGCGACGTACTCCAGGTCGGCGGCTTCGGCCGACTCGACGGAGTGACCCACGCGGACGAACGGGAGCCGGCCGAGTCCGGAAAACATGAC
>JBKEGM010000295.1:0-4029 GCA_046710005.1 Natrialbaceae archaeon | reverse complement strand
CGTCGGCAGTTTCGATGAGTTCAGGAGCGGTTGCAGTTGAAGAATGGCGGATGGTCGTGTAGAGGGATGCGAGGGCAGTGTTGGTGAGCATTTCGGTGAACGTGGGGATGCCGGTAATCGTCCCTGGACTGTCGCCGGCATTCCGGACGTGTTTTGTGTCGTAGGTCATCTTGTATAGAGTTACGAAACTCGAAACTATAAGTGTTTGCTTCACCGCACTCAGTCGCCAGGTTCCACTTCGCGTTCGGCTGCCGCGTCTACAGGCGGAACAGGGCGAGTGCCTCGGGGCTTGACCCCGAGGATGAAGTCCGAAGGCTCTATGGACCATTCGTTGGAAGCATCGGATACAGTTGTGAGGTGGATTGAAGACCTCAATCCGAAGGAATTGCCGGCAGTTGCAAGGGAATGTCCCGCCTCTCAAAATCCGCGCAACGAGCGTGGTGCGACGGGCGGCATCGGGTGGTGTGGACCCACCGACCCGACTTGTCGTGGTCCATTCGTTACCGGCATGTGTCATATTCTCAGTCATTAAACCTGCCGGTGCACCCCACTCACGTCGCTTTCGTCATTCTGGGTGGGCCAATCTCCCGAGACATCCCTGAGACTCTGACCGAATACGGATAGATAATCCTACAGGAGTCTCCTCGTCGTTGTTTTTGATTTCCTGGTCTACACTGGGGAACTGTTCGTGGATGGGCCAGTTTCAAAGCCACTCGTCGCCAATGTATTCGAGTCCATCAATCTCGGACTGCGGATAATCCTGTGAGACAGCGTGGATGATATCAGCAACCTCCTTCACCGAGAGCGTGGCGTCGTTGATATACAGGGTCCCGTCGTACTCTGTTTCATCCACTTCGAGTGCGAAATCGTCGTCGTACGTCACAATCACCCGGCCAGTCTCACCGGAGTACCGTGCAATCGGATAGTCGTCCGTTCCCTTGCCGAGTTCGTGGACGAAATCGACGTGTTCGACGTCGTGTCCGTAGTTTTCGAGTCGGTGATGGACTTCGTGTTCCACATTCTCGTCGAGGAGAAGACGATACACCATCAGTCAGTTGTCAGGCGGGGTCAGCGATGAGCGTCGCTTTGCTTCGTTCTCTGCGCGTTCGTGGCGCTTTTCGACTGCCTGCATCTCTTCGGGGTTGTTGTGGTAGTATGCGAGGGCTTCGTACACATCCGCAATATCCAGATTGTATCGTTCTGCCACTCGGTCAGGTGAGAGCCCCCGTTGTTCGACACGGACGAAGATGTCCCGAACGGTTACCCGACTCCCCTCTATGTGTGGCTCATTGTGGATCTCTGAATCATCACCGGTGATAATCCGATATTCGTGACTGGCCATCTACTGTGTATCTAGCCGTCGAACCGACTTTAAATCCTCTGTCGAGGTTAGTTGATTCGCTCCGGGTCTGCTTCAACAAAGCCGGACGCGAGAGTGGCGAACCCGTCAGTCCCGCTACATTGTTCGAACTCGTCGGAAACAGCCCCGGCACGAGGAGTGGATCGAATGCCGAGGACAGGTCGAGGGATTCGATTTCGCCGAGATGAACGGGCGGAATCCCATCCGAGATTACAAACAAAGATGTCGAATTCAGGTGTCGGTTATCGACAGGCGATACGTCTGCGTCCGCTTCGTGTCCCACGATATCTCGTCAGTTGTCTCGCCATCGACGCGAACCGTGGCGGAAATACCCTCCTCGATTGGATATCCCCGCATCTCCAGCGTCGTCGCGTCTGCAAGTTCGGTATCGAAGAATTTGAGCACGGGAATTTTGTCTTCTGGGCCGAGCCACCGCCACGTCTTACCGTTAGCCTGTTCCTGGCCGTCCACTCCCTCGCCGAAGAGTATCCCATCTTCCGCCTCGCCAACCGAAACCTCCCGAATGGCAGTATCGTCAGCATCGAGCAACCGGAGGTCGAAACAACAAAACGCGAGCGGACGCTCGCCAACGACAACCGTTCGTGAGAATTCCAGAGAGACCGGATTCCACTGTAACAACCGTGCAGGGGTACGCTCCCCATCGATTCGCAATTTGTTGTTCGAGAGTGATAGCCCCTCGCTGTCGGTGCGAAAGCCGAATCCAGACAGCGCGTCGGACGTGCCAGTCACCGTATTCTCAGTGACCGTTGCCTCGCTCACGTTTGAGAGCTTGAATCCAAAACCGCTATTGGTGTAGTCCAGACGGTTAAGATCGCGAAGTTTGTTACCGTCTAGCGTGAAATTTCTCGCGTCGGATAGTTCGATACCTGCGGCAGCACAGGTTTCGATGTCGTTGTCAACGAGAGTGATATTCTCGTTGGGCTCTGACTCGGTCGGATTGCCCTGATGGTTGTCGTGATGAACGAAGATCCCGAACGGAGCATAGCCGGCAAGGAGGCCCAGTCCTAAACGACGAATTGTGTTTTTTCGCACCGTCACGTCCCTGATACCACCCTTTGGAGGCCAGTATCCAAGCGTTCCGCTGGTCGTGTTCAGCGGATATGATCCGCCAGTCATCGCCTATCGTCACCCCGTACTCTCGCTTCTTGTTCCAGTAGGGTCCTTTGTAGCGGTCCTGGGCGGGCATCGTTTCGCTGTCTTCGTGTTTTGACCCGGAACAACCAACTGCTACGAGGGTAAGTGGCTCACGGTCCCGGTAGTCTTCGATTGCATCACGAACTTCGTGGCAGTAGGACATCCCCCACCCAACCCCGTCGATGTCGGCTCTACCCCGTTCGTAGTCCATCACCGTCTCTCGGACATCGACGATATCTTCACACCCATTGGCCAGGTGGGACGGCATAAGGTCTGGAACGTGTGCGTCGGCCAGAATATCCCTAAGCAACCGGTGAGGGGGACGATCGTCGGACTCGACAACCGTCGTCTTGTACTTCTTCCGTCGCCGTAGGGTAATTCGACGACCGCCCCCCGGCCGGTGTGGTGCGTCACCTGGCGCATACCCCTGGTGTTCGCACACGCTTGGGGACATTCCATGTCGACCCGCTCGGTCTCTTTGCGCGAGACCTTGTTTTCGAGGTCGAATTCTCCGGGGTTGCTGAAGCTCATAGCGGGTACTCCTCCGATCCACGGATGAGGCACCCGGTAATGGACGTCCCGGTGTGTCGATCGTAGGTGAGCGTGCCGGTCCGGCCGCAACTCTCGCACTCGTAGGTCTCGAAGAACCCGTCGCCGGAGTTCTCTGGATCGGTCCCGTTTTGGACACGAACAGCGCCGCCACATTCACACCTCAGAACCACGAAAACCACCTCCGATCGTAAAAGAAAGAAATTCCAAGGCGGTCGGGTGGATTCCGACCCGAACCGTCGTTTATCGACGAGAGAATTTCTTTCAGTTCGGATCCGGCCTGAGAACTGGCGAGTCGAAACGCGAGGCTACGGGATTCGGAACACCTCGCAAGAAGGTTATTTTCGGATGGACTCGCCGGGATTTGAACCCGGGGCCTCTTCCTTGCGAAGGAAGCGATCTGCCGCTGATCTACGAGCCCGCATCCATTGGTTGCCCGTGGTCGCTTTAGAAGCTTGCGTTTCAGGGCCGGAGGAGGTGCAGGCGACCAGCGAGCAGTCCGAGGAGGAACCCGGTGAAGTGGGCGATGAGTGCCACCCCAGGAGCGCCCGTGGCCAGCGTGATAGCCGCGGCAAGGATGGCAAACACCAGTATCTGGGCCGGACCGCTCATGGGGACGAACCTGAGGAGGCGGTCACTGAGCCGGTTCGCGGAGAGGACGTACCCGATGAGGGCGAAGACGGCACCGCTGGCGCCGAGGACGGCCGACGCTTGGCCCACGCCGACCGAGCTGAGCGTGGCATCCAGGAAGACTTGCGTAACGCCAGCAATCGCCCCGGCCGCCACGAAAAAGAGGTGATACCGGAGGCGACTGGTGGTTCGTTCGAGTGCGAAGCCAACGAGGGCGAGCGCAACCGCGTTCGCGGCAAGGTGGGCCAGCCCCGCGTGGGCATAAACGCTCGTGACGATGGCCCACGGCCGGACGTCGATCGGTGGGGCGAGGACGAACAATGAGGCCCCCATGG
>JBKEGM010000294.1:0-4041 GCA_046710005.1 Natrialbaceae archaeon | reverse complement strand
TGTCGTGGGGCACTGCCTCGCCGGACCGGACGACGGCTTCGACGTCGAGGTCGCCGACCTCGGGGATCGACGCCCGGTCGAGGGCTGCCTCGACGATTTCAGCATCGGGCGTCCCGCCGTGCACTCCAGTCCGGAACGTGTCAGAGAGGTCCGTCAGCACGGTCTCGGGGAGTTCGAGCGCGAGATTCACCGGAAGGTCGATCCAATTCAGGCGGTCGCGCCGCTTCCCATCGCTGGAATCGGTTGTCTCCTCCTCCGAATCGGTCATGCGTTTGGGGACGGGAGCCGTATCGCTTGAGTGTTGTGCCCTTGGACTCCGGCGGGCAGGTTAAAATTGCACCGTCGTTCCCACGTCCTCCTCGACTGCTCGCTCGTAGACCAGGCCGGCGGTCGCAGCGTCCATGACGGCCGACCCGACGCTCTCGACGATCAGAATCTCGTCCGCGTCCCCTCGACCTGCCGTCCCCTCGAACACCGTCGAGAACGGGAATAGGTCGTCGACGTCTAGTCCGGCCTCCCGGACGTCCCCGATTTTGGCCACTTCCTCAGGCACGTCCGCGAAGATCCGTGCGGCCCGGTCGACCGTCACTGCATCGATCTCCTGCATTTCGGCCCTATACGCGCCGATGCCGACGACGAGCGTTCCGGGTTCGAGTTGCCCACCGGGGAAGACCGGCGTGTCACTCGTGGTCGCTGTCACGACGACGTTCGCGCCCTCGATCGCTATTTCCGGGGAGGAGACGGCAGCAACCTCGGCCTCGAGTTCCGCAGAGAGGTCGTCGGCGCATTCGACGCGAGTCTCGTCCGGGGCGTAGATCCGAACGCGTTCCAGGTTCGTGGCGGCCGCGATGGCCCTGGCCTGCCATCGCGCCTGGGTGCCCGCGCCGAGGAGTGCGAGGCGGACGGGACCGGTCGCCAACTCGCTGGCTGCAAGTCCGCCGACGCAGCCGGTACGGGCGCCGGTGATCCGGTTGCCCGCCACGAACGCGAGCGGTTCCCCTGTGGCGGCGTCGGCGACGACCACCTGCGCGTTGGTCGTCGAGACGTTCCGATCGACGTTACCCTCGTGGACCGAGACGAGTTTCGTCGCGAAGGTTTCCTCGCCGTGAAGGTACGCCGGCATCGCCAGCCCCGTTCCCAGCGGTTCGTCGCCCTCGAGTCCCGCACCGACCGGAAAGTGGGGCCGGTCCGGCCGCACGACCGCTCCCCGACCCTGTTTGCGGAACGCGTCCTCGATGACCGGGAGGAGTTGTTCCAGTTTCAGCACGGCGGCGACGTCCCCGTTCGAGAGTACGCGGACCATGTTCGTTCCTTCGACGTGGCGATGTGTCAACGTTGCCCCTGCTCCCGTGGAGACCCCGAGTCCGGCACTCGAACCTCCGGAAAGTTTTTGACCGATCGTCGGTCACGAGCACACATGGCGTCCGAGCCCCGTCGAACCGGAGGTGTCGTCGATCAGCTACGGCAGTTGTTCGCGGGGTTCGCCTTCTTTTTCCTGGACTGAACGCGGTGGATCCCGCCGATGGCGCCGACACCAGACGGCAAATGGCGGCCGAAACCGCGCTCGTGGGGCCTCGGCCCCGTCGACATCCGGAACAGGTAACTGAGTACCCCACGCGACAACGGACAAGCAAATGAAACTCCCGGAAGCACAGGTCGCCGTGCTCGAGCAAGCGAGCGCGAGCGACCCGAAGACGATCGAACAGCTCGCCGAGGAAACCGGCCACAAACCGGAAACGGTCACCGGCGCGGCCTTCGAACTGGTGGATGAGGGCCTGCTCGTCGTGGAGGAACGGACTGAGACTGACGCCTCCATCACGGCGGAAGGCGCGGAGTACGTCGAGACCGACCTCCCGGAGGTTCGGCTCTATCGGGCCGCATTCGAGGCTGGGGCGGCCGATGACCCGGTTTCCATGGGACAGGTCATCGGCGCCTCGGGCCTCGACGGGCCAGCCGTCGACATCGCCCTCTCGAACTACGCCCGGAAGGGGTATGGAACCATCGAGAGTGGCGAAATCATTGCCGATCCGGACGCCGACCCGGACGAGGACGTGGAGGCTCACGCGCTCGAAGCCATCTCCAGCGAATCCTCGGACACCGTCTCCGAGGACGTCCTCGGACAACTCGACCGTCGCGGACTGGTCGAGATTTCGGAGCGCACCGTCCGATCAGTCACGCTCACGCAGGATGGCGTCGATGCCATGATGCTCGAAGGCGCCGAGGTCGCCGAGAGGGTCGACCGTCTGACGCCCGAACTTCTCACGAGCGGCGAGTGGGAAGACGTCGAGTTCGCGGATTACAATGTCGAGGCCGACGCGGCCGAGACCGCCGGTGGGAAAGTCCACATCCTTCGCCAGACCGCCGAGCGCGTGAAGGACGTCCTCGTCGGGATGGGCTTCAGGGAGATGGAGGGGCCCCATGCCGACGCCGACTTCTGGATCAACGACTGCCTGTTCATGCCCCAGGACCACCCGGCACGCACCCAGTGGGATCGCTTCTCGCTGGAGCGTCCTGACAAGATCCAGGCCCTGCCGGATGACCTGGTCGAACGCGTCCGCGACGCCCACCGCAACGGCGTCGGCGAGGAGGGCGAGGGCTATCACGCCCCCTGGGATCTTGACTTCGCCCGATCGATTGCCCTTCGCGGCCACACCACCTCGCTGTCGATGCGGTACCTTTCAGGGCACGCCGAGGCCGACATCGACCCGCCCAAGCGGTACTTCAGCGTCGAGAAGGTGTATCGCAACGACACGCTCGATCCGACCCACCTCCTCGAATTCTTCCAGATCGAGGGCTGGGTGCTGGCCGAGGACCTCTCGGTGCGCGACCTCATGGGCACCTTCGAGGAGTTCTACCGCCAGTTCGGCATTACCGACCTCGAGTACAAGCCGACGTACAACCCCTATACAGAGCCGAGTTTCGAACTGTTCGGCACCCATCCCGAGACCGGCGAACTGGTCGAGATCGGCAACAGCGGGATGTTTCGCGACGAGGTGCTCGATCCACTCGGCGTGGAGGCCGACGTGATGGCCTGGGGTCTTTCGCTCGAGCGCCTGCTCATGCTAATCTACGGTTTCGAGGATATTCGCGACGTCCATGGGACGCTGTGCGATCTCGAATTGCTCCGCGAGACGGAGGTGCTTCACTGATGCCCGTTATCGATATCGACTACGACGAACTCCGCGAACTCACTGCACACGAGGAGAAATCCGACGACGCACTCGAAGGGGACCTGTTCGACCTCGGCCTCGAGTATGAGGGTGAAACGGAGTCGGGTGACGCAAAACTCGAACTGGAACCCGATCGTCTCGATCGGCTCTCGGTGGAGGGCATCGCCCGGTCGCTGCGATACCAGTACGGCGATGATCGGGGCGTTTACGTCCCGAATACCAACGCGCCGAACTGGACCATCGAGGTCGAGGATGTCCCGCCCGAGCGCCCGTACGTCACCGGTGCAGTGATTCGTGGGATCGATCTTGACGAGGACACACTCGACTCGCTCATCCAACTACAGGAGAAGCTGCACGCCACGATGGGGCGCAAGCGGGCCAAGGGAGCTATCGGCATCCACGACTTGGCGATGCTCAAGGGTCAAAAGATCACCGACGCGGTGGACAGTGCTGGCACGAGGTCGATCCGTTACACAGGGGTCGAACCGGCCGGCGACCGTTTCGTCCCGCTAGAGGGCGATGATGATATGACCCCGGAGCAGGTCCTCTCGGATCACCACATTGGCCAGACCTACGCTGACCTCGTGGGTGAGTACGATTCGTACCCGGCGATCTACGACGACATCGGGCTGTTCTCGTTCCCACCGGTGATCAACGGTCGCCGGACCGAGGTGACGACGGATTCCAGGGAACTATTTGTCGAAATGACCGGCACGGACCAGTGGACGATCGACAAGATGCTGAACATCGTCTGCTATGCGCTCGACGCCCGAGGGGCGACCATCGAGGAAGTCGCCGTCGAGTACCCCGACCGGGACCGCTATGCAGGCGACGACTCCGAACTCGTCCGGCCGGGCGCGACGCTCGTGCG
>JBKEGM010000293.1:0-4055 GCA_046710005.1 Natrialbaceae archaeon | reverse complement strand
CGGGGAGGTCGTTGCCACTTCCGAGTTCCTTGGGTCTCGCCGCTGAGCCATACCTACCAAATCGAGTCCAGATGGAAGGCTGTTCGGTGCCAAGGAGCGGTCCGAACCCGATGACCCCACGCCTCGATCCCGGCCCTGGGCTGGGACCCCAGATAACGTGCGCTCACTGAGCGAACAGCGCATTCCGGATCGCCGAGTTGCTCTCCTGGACCCGTTACGAAGGAGAAAAGGACCGACGCGCTCGGGTGGCCTCGATGCTGGCAGGCGGTGGGAACGCAGAGTTCCTACCCGGCCTCGCCGTAGATCTTCTCGACTTCGTCCAGGTCCGGCGGCAGGGAGTAGGGGTCGCGGCCAGCGACCGTCGCGTTTTCGAGGTCCTTGAGACCGTAGCCGCTGGAGACGACGACGGCGGACTCGCCCCCCTCCATAATTCCCTTCTCGCGGGCCTTCTTGACAGCCGCCACGACCGCCGCGGCCGCAGGCTCGGTGAACAGTCCCTCGGTGCTGCCGAGGAGGAGTTCCGCGTCGAGGATTTCCTGGTCGGAGACGGCCACGGAGTCGCCATCGCTCTCCTCCATGGCGGTGACCGCCTTGCGCAGGTTCGCTGGGCCGGAGACCGCGATGCTGTCCGCGAGCGTTTCGGCCTTCCCCTGCTCGCTTTCATCCCCGTGGAATGCGTTGTGGATGACCGGGGCGCCTTCGGCCTGGACGCCGAGCATCCGCGGCGTCTCGTCGATGTATCCCAGCTTCTCGAACTCCTTGAGGCCCTTCCACACCCCGGCGATAGTACAACCATCGCCCACGGAGACGACGACCCAGTCCGGCAGGTCGGTGCGGGTCTGTTCGGCGATCTCGAGGCCCGCAGTCCGCTTGCCCTCGACCTGGAAGGGGTTGTACGCGGCGTTGCGGTTGTACCAGCCGTACCGCTCGGTGGCCTTGAGGCTGAGTTCGCCGGCCTCGGGGTAGGTGCCCTGGATCTGGAGGACATCGGCCCCGTACACGAGCGGCTGGGCGAGCTTCCCTGCGGGCGCCGTTTCGGGGACGAAGATCCGGGCGTCGAGGCCGCCTCTGGCGGCATACCCCGCCAGCGACGCCGCCGCATTGCCCGTTGAGGCACAGATGACGATGTCGTGGCCGTGGTGTCTGGCCTTCGTGACCGAGACGCTCGAGGCGCGATCCTTGAAGCTCGCGGTCGGATTGCGGCTGTCGTCCTTCACGCGAACCTCGACTCCCAGTTCCTCGCTGAGGGTGGGCACCTCGAAGAGGTCCGTCCCGCCCTCGTTCAGCGTGACGGGGCCGGCGTCGTCCTCGACCGGAAGAAAGGGTCGGTACTTCCACATGCTCGGGATCTCGCCGCCGACCGACCCGGCGAACTCGTCGTGGATCGCGTCGTAGTCGTAGACCACGTCGAGGATCCCCTCCATGGGGTCGTCGTGGTTCGGGCAAGTGTACATGATGCCCTCGGGTTCGTAGGTCTCGCCGCAGACGGTGCACTCGAACGAAACAACGTTATTTATTCCCATGCCCGGTGATTCGATGGCCGCGACGTAAATGTACCCGTATTGGAAGTGATTACCCCGGTTCGTCCCTGATCAGCCGGGCGGGCGGAAGTTCGGCCCTCCAAGCCGATCGAGGAACAAATGTTCGCCCCTCCGAGCCAACTGACGACCCGTTCGATCTCGCGGGGAAAGCGGTTAGTCGGCGGCGGCCACCCGATAGCACATGGACGGGGATCACGCGGATCTCGTTTCCCGCGAAGACGCCGCCGAGCGAATACTCGACGCCAGTTCGACGTTGCTGGACGGACAGGAAACCACGACCGTCGCACCAGGGGATGGGATTCGAGGCCGGACCCTGGCACAAGAGGTGATTGCTGGCCGGGACGTCCCCGCCGACGACCACGCAACCATGGATGGGTTCGCGTTCGAGGCCCCACCGGAGTACCCCCTCGAGGTCGTCGATTCCGTCTACCCCGAGGACGACCCACCGTCGATCGAAGCTGGCGAGGCAGTCCGGATCGCGACTGGCGCCCCGCTCCCCAAACGGGCCAACGCAGTCCTGCGATCGGAAGAAGCGGAAGTGGAAAACGGTCGGCTCACGGGCACCGACGTCGATCCGGGAACCTACACGTACGAGCGCGGCAGCAATGTGAGCGAGGGGGACCGCCTCTTCGCTACCGGCGAACGATTGGGAGCGAAAGATGCCATCCTACTCGATGACCTGAGCATCGACGCCGTGACTGTATACGCCAAGCTCCGAGTCGGCGTCCTCGCCACGGGGTCGGAGATTCATGAGGACCCGTCCCGGGACAACGACTCGATGATGCTCGTAGAGTTGCTCCGCGCGTGGGGCGCTGAACCGACGTTCGAGGGCACCGTCCCCGACGAATACGACGTGGTGAGGGATCGAATAGCGACGCTAGCCAGCCAGTACGACGTGGTGGTGACGACCGGGGGGACGAGCGTTGGGCCGAAGGACTACGTCGTTAGGGCGCTCGACGACCTGGGATCGATCGACTTTCACCGAGTCCGGATCCGGCCAGGGAAGCCGCTCGCGCTCGCGAAACTCGACGACGCCGTCGCCTTCGCGATTCCAGGCAAGCCGATCGGGGCGTACACCGTCGCCACCCTGGTCGTGCGCCCCTTCTTCGCAGGCGAAACTGACCTCCCAACGGTCAAGGCTACCTGCGCCGTCGACGTCGATGTCGGGACGGCCGATTTCGAGTACGCCATTCCAGTCGAACTCTCGAACGGCGAAGCGGTTCCGCTCGGACATCCGAACTCGGCGCTCAACGTCTACGACCAGGTCTTCGATCCGAGCGTCCTCTCATCGTCGACGCGAGCCTCGCGGGCCGATGGTGCTATACTCACCGATTCTGGAATAACGGCCGGAGAAACCGTTACGGTGGTCCCGTCCAACGTGTTGGAGTAACCATGTCGACCGAGCGAAACGACGGGGCGAAGCGGGAGACGGTGGTCGCGAACCGAGCCGTCGCCGATGGGGGGACCGAACCGGAAACGGTCGTCGTGACGCCGAACGACCTCCCGGAACGCGACGGCCATCCCGACCGCAACGTGGGCGGAGTCCTGCTCGCCGCCGGACCAGGCGAGCGATACGAGGGCGACCGCATCAAACTCCTGGCGGAGGTCGACGGCACGCCGATCGTGGCCCGGGCCGCAAGCGCACTCACCGAAAGCGAACTCGACGAGGTCGCGGTCGTCCTCGGTCACGAAGCCGACGCCGTCCGCGAAGCTCTCGCGGCCCTCGACGTGACGATCGTCGAGAACGAGCAGTACCGGGAGGGCCAGAGTACGTCGATGCAACGTGGCGTCGAAACCGCCAGGGACCGAGGGTGGGATGCCCTGGTCTTCGGCCTGGGGGACATGCCCTTCCTCGATCCCGCGGTCACGGACCTGCTCCTCCGGGTGTACGACGCGGGCTACGGACCGCTGATCGCGGCCGGGTTCGAGGGCAAGCGCGGGAACCCGACGCTGTTCGACGAGGCCTTCTACGACGACCTCATGGCCGTCAACGGGGACACCGGCGGCCGGCCGGTGCTCATGGGCAGTTCGTCAATCACGGTCGTCGAAACCGGCGAGCCAGGCGTGCTGCAGGACATCGATACCCGGGCGGACTACGAGTCCTATCTGTGATAGGCCGGGAATTTCCGTCGATCAGTCGCCCGCCGCCGGACCCCGGGGCAGGAACTCGCCATCGCCACGAGTCGACTGCACCTCGTGGTCCTCGGCCGCGATATCGCCCTTGCTGAACACGGTGTCGACCCGTGCGGTCCACTCGCGCCCTTCGTAGGGCGTCCAGCCCCCGTTGAACATCAGGTCGTCGGGCGAGACTGTATACGAACGCTCCTCAACGAGGACCACGTCCGCGTCGGTGCCCGGCCGGAGCGATCCCTTTTGCGGGTAGAGGCCCGTCTTGCGGGCCGGCGCGGCACAAAGCAGTTCGCAGAGACGTTCCCACGAGATCCGCCCCTCGTGAACGCCCTCGCTGATCATGAACTCTAGCGTCGTCTCGATGCCCGGGAGGCCGGCGTAGGG
>JBKEGM010000292.1:0-4069 GCA_046710005.1 Natrialbaceae archaeon | reverse complement strand
CAGGACGATCAGACCGTATAACCCCTTGTCGGCCAACATTTCCTCGAGGGGTTCGGTCAGGAAGTCCGAATCACAGTGATAGCGGAACGACTCGATCGGTTCGGGCGGACTTTCGAGAACCCTGGTAATCATGTCGGTTCGGCCGCCGCCGGTGTCGACCGCCCCGGAGAAGATGACGATGCCGTTCTCCGGCGGTTTCACGTCGTAGTATCGAAGGCGGTCCTTGATGCTCGTCAGGGCGTCCTGCACGTTCGTCCTGGTTTGCTTGGACTTGATGTTCGAGGCCTCGCTGTGTTCCTGTGTGACGTGATTGACCACGTCGCTCATCAATTTGTCATCGGGGATATAGATAGTCACGAGTTGCGTCCCCGAGCCCTCAAACTCCTGGAGTTCTTCAATGACCCGACGGAATTCGTACTTCTGTCGGTCGGACTGTTCACCCTCCTGCCTGCTCATTGTTCCATCGAAACCGCCCTGTGGCTAAGTACTTGTTGACCTGCCAGGAGGACGAACCAGGCGACAGTCCCGTCGTCCGGCCGATGGATCTAACGACAATTTATTAGCCCGCCCCTCGTTTTCCGAAATACCGAATGTCCGAACATACGGTCTACGCTATTGCGAGCGGCAAGGGAGGTGTCGGGAAGACGACGACCACTGTCAATCTGGGGACCGCCCTGGCAGGCGCGGGCAACCAGGTCGTCGTCATCGATGCTGACATCGGAATGGCGAACCTGGCCGGGTTCGTCAGTCTCGACGGCGCCGCGACGACCCTCCACGACGTTCTGGCCGACGAGGCCACGATCGACGACGCGCTCTACAGTCTGGCCGACGGGATTAGTGCGATCCCGAGTGGCACTGACCTCGAATCGTATGCCGAGGCAGAGACGGAAGGGCTGGCGACGGTCGTCGCGCGCCTCAAGGAACGCTTCGATTTCGTCCTTCTCGACGTGGGGGCCGGCATCAGTCACGAAACCGTCCTTCCGCTGGGCGTCTCCGACGGCGTGATCCTGGTGTCGACCCCCGATCCGGCATCGGTGCAGGACGCTCGCAAGACGATCGAACTCACCGAGCGGACGGACGGGCGTGTCATCGGTCTCGTGGTGACGCGGTTCCGACCAGACGGGACCGTCGCCGCCGAGGCCATTGCCGACCAACTCGACCTGGAGCTGCTTGGGGCCATCCCTGAGGACGACGCCGTCCGGACCAGCATCCACGAGGGAACCCCGGTCGTCGTCGATGCCCCGATCAGTGAGGCGGCGACGGCCTACAAACGCATTGCGGCTCGACTGCTGGGTGACAGCGATGGAGCTCCAGCGTCGGAGGCGGAATCGAGCAGTAAGGCCGAGGAACCCCCGAGGGAGGAGGACGAATCTGAATCGGATGACACCGACGGCGAGAGCAGCGCGGCTTCCGAATCGGACGTCTCGGACGCGATCAAGAACCTCGACGACGGCGATTGACTGGTCGTCGCGTCGACGCCCGTGGTCTAGCATTTGGGGCCCGGGGCTTCGAGGAGAGCTCTTCCGGCCCTGTTCCGCTCAATCTCTCCCTCCCTCCTGCTTGTCCTGGTTCGCTGGGTACCATATCCCCTGGTCGAGTAACACCCGTGGCTGTAGCCCTACATCGAATCTGGCGCTTCGATGCCGAGGGTCTGCAGCGCCGCAGCGATCGTTCGGCGGGCGGCGGCAACCAGCGCCACGCGGGCCTCCCGAACCGCTGCATCCTCGGCGGTGAGGACGGGACACTCCCGGTAGAAGGCGTTGAACGTCTCCGCAAACTCGCGGGTGTAGGTGGCGATGCCGTGGGGCTCGAGGTCCTCGGCGGCGCTCTCGAGCACGCCCGGGAAACGGGCGATCGTCCGTAGCAGGTCGATGGACTCTTGGCGTTCGAGGGCGCCGACGTCCACGGCCTCGGGCACGTCCCCAGCCTCGTCGAGGATGCCACAGCATCGCGCGTGGACGTACTGGACGTACGGGGCGGACTGGGCTTCGAAATCCAGCGCGCGGTCCCAGTCAAAGGTGATAGTCTTGATTGGCTGCTTGGCAACGATATCGTAGCGAACCGCGCCGATCCCGACCTGGCGGGCGATACGCTCGACGTCGGCATCGGTCAGGTCGTCGTCGCGGATCCGGTCTTCCAGTCGTGTTTCGACCTCCTCGCGGGCGCGATCGATCGCTTCGTCCAGCAGGTCATCGAGGTCGATTCCAGTCCCCTTTCGTGTGCTCATCCCGCCCTCGGGGAGGTTCACCCAGCCGAAGAACACCTGCTGGAGTGGATCCGTGTCGGTGCCCAGCAGTTCGAGCGTGGTCCGGAGTTGTTTGGCCTGGAGTTCGTGATCCTCGCCGAGGACGGTCACGGCGCGATCGAAGGTTTCGAGTTTCCACTCGTGGTGAGCGAGGTCCCGCGTGGGGTACAGCGAGGTACCGTCCGAGCGGGTAAAGACGAGCTTCTTCCCGATCCCGAACGGCTCCAGGTCCAGTTGCCAGGCGTCCTCCTCGTAGACCGCGTGGTCGGTCTCGCGAAGGCGCTCGACGACGTCGTCGGTCGAGCCATCGCGCATGAACCGTGTCTCCTTGACGAACTCGTCGAAGTGAGCGGGCAGGCGATCGAGTGTGCCCTGCATACCCTCGAGCATGCGGTCGACGACCTCGCTCACGCGCTCGTAGGCTTCCTCGTCGCCCGCCTCCAGGCCCTGCATAATCGACTGGATTTCGTCCTCGGCGGCCTCGATTTCGTCCTCGTCACCGTCCTCGAGAATGGCGTTCCCCTCCCGGTAGTATCGCACCAGGTCGTAGTCCGGGCGATCGCGTTCCGGCTCGGGGAGGTCGGCCTCGTCGATCGTCTCGTAGGCCCACGCGAGGGTGGCGATCTGGCGGCCAGCGTCGTTGACGTAGTAGTGGCGTTCGACGTCGTAGCCGGCCCTTTCGAGGACGTTCGCGATCGCGTCGCCCACGATGGTGTTGCGCGCCCGCCCGACGTGGATGGGCCCGGTCGGGTTGGCGCTCGTGTGTTCGACGACGACGGACTCGTCCGTTGGCTCGAGTTGGCCCCAGTCGTCTTTGCGGGCGGCTTCGAGTGTTTCGGCGTCGTACTTTTCGCTGGGGCGGAAGTTCAGGTACGGTCCTTCGGTCACGACGTCACTGACGTAGTTGGACGACCCGGGGTCGATCTCGGCGGCGACGTCGGCCGCCACTGCTGGCGGCGGCGCGCCGACCTCCCCCGCCAGCCGGTACGCGACGCTCGACGCCAGAACGGCGTCGACGTCGGCCGGGGGCTCCTCGATCCCGAGGTCGTCGGTCGGGAGGTCGAGCGCCGCGAGCGCATCCGCGATCGCGATTTCGACCTCCTTGCGCATGGCAAGGAACATGTCCTCCGGTATTCGACCGGGGGGCAAAGGGGTAACGGGTTCCACCGGCCTACGACCGTCGGGGATGGGATGGCAAAGTGCCGGTGCGGCAGACTGGAGCGACGGCAAGGGTTTTCCGCAAAGTGGTGCGGATCCTCAATGATCGGCGGAACGATTTATTTTACCGGCGGCCGATCGTTGGTGGTAACGAGGACATGCACGAAGCGAGAACGGTTTGGGTCGTCGGTGATGAAGAGGACGTGTCAGCGCTCCAGGACGCCTTCGATTCCCGTCAGGGGGACGGCCCGTCGATCGTGGCGGTCGACGCGGTCGAAGCGGAGATCGACCGCCTTGGAAAGACGGCCTATGACTGCCTCGTTTTCGTCTCGTTCCCCGGAGGTTGGTCACCGCCAACGGCACTCGCTGCGGTCCGTGAACGGCGGTCTGATCTCCCAGTCGTTCTCCTGACCGACGACGACAAAACCGAACGATTGGTCGAGAGTGATGCGACGACCGTCCTGTCACCCGCGGTTTCGTGGGATAGGGTCGCCATCGCCATCCAGGAGACGGTGGATCAGACCGAGGGCACTCTCGAACCGACCGTGCGCGCGAAAGAACGGTTCAAGACGCTGTTCGAACGCGTTCCGGACCCGGTCGTGATATCCCACCGATCGCCGGGGGATCCGTCACCGGTTGTCGAGCACGTCAATCCAGCGTTCGAGT
>JBKEGM010000291.1:0-4087 GCA_046710005.1 Natrialbaceae archaeon | reverse complement strand
GGTATCACAGACGCTGTGATTCACCCGGGCGTGAGGTGGGTGCACTGCACCAGCCCACATCTGGCTGTAGATAGATGACAACGCCACACAAGGAAATATGAGCTCAGAACAACATCCACCGGACGCGCCAGACGAGGACGATCATGAACAGACCGAGGAGAGTTTCCCTCGAATGCAAGCTGAAAAACAGAAGGTCAAAACAAAGCTAGAGAACGGCGAAGGTATCGGCTGGGATGGACAGAGTCTTCGCGGGCAGTTCGAAGACCTCGAAGAGAGGACTGAGCAGACGGGCCACTACGCCGGATTCGAAAAGCTATCACTAAAGGACGAGAACCCGATCGAATATGAGCAGATGTTCGCCCAGTTGCGTGGTGAACTAGTCAATGCGCGCGAAACCTCAAAGGAGGTTGCCGCGACCCCGATCGTCGAACAGGAGGGCGAACTCTGTTATGGGTTGTTCACGCCTGAGGGTGACTCGATCGCCATCTCGACGGGTATCATCGTGCACATCCACACGATGAGCGAGGCGATCAAGTATATGATCAATCACGATTACGAGGAGAGTCCCGGCATCGAACCCGGAGATATCTTCGTGAACAACGACACCCACGTGGGTAACGTCCACCCATGTGACATCGCGACTCTCATTCCCATCTTCCACGAAGGGGAGCTCATCGCGTGGGCCGGCGGCGTCAACCACGTCATCGACACGGGGGCGGTCGGTCCCGGAAGCATGAACGTTTCACAGGCCTCCCGCTTCGGTGACGGTGCCTACTACACCGCTCGTAAGATCGGGGAGGACCTAGAGATATACAACTCCTGGAAAAACGACTTCCCGGACAAGACCAGAACGCCGGACTTCCTGAAACTCGACGAACGGACGCGGATGACCGGCTGTCTGATGATCCGCAACGCTGTAAATGCTCTCATCGATGATTACGGCATCGAAAAGTTCAAACAGCTCTCCCGGGAGGCGATCGAGGACGGCCGCCGGGGCTTCAGAAGTCGGATTCAAAAGACTATGTTGCCGGGGACGTACCGCGGTGCATCGTTCGTCGACGCGCTCTACGAGGGGCAGGATAACCTGTCCCGAGCGTATGCGAGCGAAAATCACCTCATGCACGCCCCCTCGGAACTGCACGTCCGCGAGGACGGCTCCTTTCAGGTATCGTTCGAGGGCGCCAACAAGTGGGGCTGGCATCCGTACAACTGTACGCCAGCCGCTATACAGGGCGGGATCTGGGTGATGCTCACCCAAACAGTGATCCCGAACAAACTGGTCAACGACGGCGCCTACTATAGCTGTGACTTCCACCTTCCGGAGGGGTCGTGGGCGAACACGCAGAACACGGAGACGGCACACGCCTACGCCTGGCACTTCCTCGTGTCCGCGTGGGCTCCGCTTTGGCAACACCTCTCACGGGGCTACTTCTCCCGTGGATTCCGCGAGGAGATCAACTCCGGGAACGCCAACACCTCGAACTGGCTACAGGGCGGCGGGATCGACCAGTTCGACAAACTCCACGCCGTCAACTCCTTCGAAGCGGCCTGTGAGGGCACCGGTGCCCGCTACGTCGAGGACGGCGAACCGCACGCCGCCGCGATTTGGAACCCCGAGGGCGACAGCGGCGACGCCGAAGTGTGGGAGATGACCGAACCGCTCCCGTTCCTCGGGCGTAACGTCAAGCCCAACACGGGTGGTGCCGGTCGCCGGACGGGCGGTGCCGGCTTCGAGTCGATGCGAACGGTCAAGGACGTGAGCCGATGGCTGCTCTACGAGATGGGCAACGGTTACATGTCGAGTGACAGCGGCCTTTTCGGTGGCTACCCCGCCGCCTCCGGCTACATCCTCAACGCTCAAGACACCGACCTCAAGGAACGCTTCGAGAACGGCGAGGACTTCCCACAGTCCGATCTCGATCCGGAAAGCGGCGACTTCGAATCCAAGATCGACGGCGACATTACTCGCCGACCGGAGGGGATCAGCACGCCAAAGGAGTTTGACGATTACGACATGTACCTGAACTACCTCCGCGGTGGTTCGGGACTCGGCGATCCGATGGAGCGCGAGCCGAAAAAGGTCGTTGAGGACATCCACGACGGATACGTCCTGCCCCGACACGCGAAGGACGCCTACGCAGTCGTCGTCAACAAGGTCGACGACGAGGCCAAGCACAACTCCGCCGTTCAGGGTGAGTGGGAACTCGACGAGGAGGCGACCGAAGAGCTCCGTCAAGAGCGGATGCAAGAACGCAAAGAGAGAGCACAGCCCGTCTCGGAATGGTACGAGGACGAACGCCTGCGCATTCGTGACGACGAGGATCTCATCGAGGACGTCAAAAAGACCTACGAGAGTAGTATGCGAATGAGCAAGCAGTTCACCGAGTTCTATCACGAGTTCTGGGATCTGCCTGACGACTTCCGGTTCTCGCTGAGCGAGGACGCCGAGAAGTCACTCGAAAACCGGTTCAAGACCGGCAAGAAACGAAAGTGGAAAAACCCCACAAAGAGCCACGAAACCTGGCTCGGCGTTGGCCGGGACGACGAGCCGGAAGTGCCCTACACCTGGAACAACGAGCGATCGATCCAGGACCTATCGGGCCCCGATGCATCGTTCGAGACGCCGTCGAGGGGCAAAGCAGCGGACGACGACTAATACAGAGGTGAACACAAATGCCAGAATCATACCCACGTGAAATAATCGAAGACCTGGTTGACGACAACCTGGAGTGGAACGAGCTGCACAACATGATGAGCGACTTCAAGGACGCGGACCGATTCGAGCAGGTCCGTGACGTCCTGCAGGAACGGGTCGATTGGGACGACCCGATCGTTATCCCGTACGCGGACCACCTGTACGTCGTCGCAAAGTCGGAGGACCGATGGGTCATCAAGTGTGATTGCGGCCACGAGTTCTGTGAACACGACAAGAACTGGAAGCACGACGCACTGATTAACGTCCGGGACACCGAGGAGGAGTACCTCGAAATCTACCCCGAGGACATGCATCCCCACCCGGATTACATGGAGCTTCGGGAGTACTTCTGTCCAGGCTGTAGGACGCTGCTCGAGGTGACCAACGTTATGCCGGGCTATCCGATCATCCACGAGTTCGAGCCGGACATCGAGACCTTCTACGAGGACTGGATCGACAAGCCGATCCCGACACCGGAGACGCAGTCGGCATAAATCCTCGGCGGACCGCGTTTCGTTCTCTGCTCGATCACACCACCCATGTCAAATAAGAGTATACCGACGCTAAAACGTCTCTACGAGTCAGTGCTTCGCCGTTACGAGACTGCGCCAGCCATCACCTTCGAAGACGAGACGCTGACATACGGCGACCTCGACGAGGACTCCTCGCGTCTCGCCGATGCACTCGTCGACCGTGGCCTACAGACGGAGGAGCGTGTGGGGGTTTTGCTGTCGAACCGTCCCGAGTACGCCGTTGTCGACATCGCGCTAGCCCGTGCGGGCCTCACAAAGGTCCCGCTGAACGATATGCTGTCGGCGTCGGATATCACGTACATGCTGAACAACAGCGAGGCAGGCACACTCGTCGTGGGGTCACCGTTCATCGAGACGCTCCGGTCGGTGGCCCCGAACGTGCCGACGCTCGACCGGATTATTACGATCGATGCGTCGCCCAGCCCCGAACTGGAGGGCGAGTACGATATCGAGCCGTTCCGGCATTTGCTCAAAGCGGGCGATCCGGTCGCTCCGGACGTCTCCGTCTCCAGTTCTACCCTTGCCGGTATCTTTCATACGGGCGGGACGACCGGCGATCCGAAGGGCGTGAAACACAGCCAAGAGAACCTCGCCCTGAATGCGCTCGCCCACGCCGTCGAACTCGAGATCAAGCCGAGGGATCGGATGCTGTTGATGACACCCCTGCCTCACTCGGCCGGCCTCATGATGGCTGGCGGGTTGACCCAGGGAAGCACCCACGTGATTACCCAGGGGTTCGACGCCGAGCGTGCGCTCACGATCATCGAACAGGAGGGAATCTCCTGGACATTCATGGTTCCGACAATGGTGTATCGCGTCCTTGACCGGCTAGGAAACGAGGAATACGACACCTCGACGC
>JBKEGM010000290.1:0-4097 GCA_046710005.1 Natrialbaceae archaeon | reverse complement strand
GGAATGGCTGCGCAGAGGGCCCGCTGAATCTCGAGGCCGTTATAAAGAACGCCCCCGCCTCGTTGGGGGTCCTCCAGGACCCGTTCCTCGTACCTGACGATCCCCAGCATCGTGTTGCCGGTCTCACGATCGTAAGGATCGAGGACCCGGGCATTGGCAAATCGCTCCGGATGGTTTTCAGATCGGTGAATCTCGAAGAAGCGACCCCGGACCTGGACCGTCGCTTCGATCCGATCATCAAGCCAGCTGGCGATGCTATCGACGTCTAGGACGGTTGTCGGAGCGCGGTAAAGGGAAACTGTCTGGACCATATTCGGGTAAGGGCGTTCGGGATCCAGTGATTGAACACGGAATCAGTCGTCCGCCGGACTCGCTCGTGACGTCATGTCGACTGGCTCGGCGTCGATCCCGAGTTCGTCGATGGCCGTTTGGGCGGCACGCTTGCCCGAGAGGAGCATGGCGCCGAAGGTTGGCCCCATGCGCGGCAGACCATAGGTGGTCGCGGTGGCCATACCGGTGGCGATCAAACCGTCGTGGACGAGGCCAGTGTGTTCGACCACCGCGTCCTCGGACTTGCCAACCCACATCGAATCGTGACCTGGGGAGTCGTGGCCCGGAGCCCCATAGCTGTCGTCGTCCGTCTGGTCCATGCCGGTCCCGCTCGCTTTCGCGTCCTGAATACCAGGGGCGTCGAGAACGCCCCGCTCGTCGAGTTTCTTGACGGCCATCGCATCGTGGCCGGTGGCATCGATCACCAGATCGGCCTCAACCGCGATCGGGTCGACGCACGTGATCTCTCGGGGGAGCGAGTGGACCGGCGTCCAGTTCATCACGATACCCCCGACACGGTGGTCCTCGCGAATGACGATGTCAGTGAACTCGGTCATGTTCTGCATCTTCGCGCCAGCGTCGCAGGCGGCCTTGATGAGTCCCGAACAGGCTTCTGGCCCGTTGGCGACGTAGAGACCCTCGCTGTCTTTCGATTGCTTGTAATCGACCTCGAGGTCGTCGAGGACGTGCTGGGCCGGATTTCGAACGGTGACCTTGTTCATCAGGAACCCGCCGAGCCAGAAGCCGCCACCCAGATAGTTGTTCTTCTCGACGACCATCGTCTTCACGCCGCGCTCTGACAGTTCCTTGCTTGCCATCAGCCCCGAGGGCCCACCGCCGACAATGATCACGTCGCTGTCCGAGAAGTCCATGAACTCCTCGGTCCACTCCTGACCGATCGCGCGTGTGACATCTGCCTCGCCAACCTCGCTGAACTGATCGAAGTCGTTGGATTCGCTCATACCACTCTGTAGTACTACTGCATAATGACATAGGCGTTGTGTTTTCACATTCGAGATGCTGCTGAACGGTCTGGCGACGCTCACACTACCGATGAGAATCGATGGTGGGGTCCGCCTCAGGAACGCCGTCCCTTCAACGTACTCATCGAGAGTCCTGCGTAGAGCGGGCACTGCTGGGTGGCCC
Source organism: Natrialbaceae archaeon (assembly GCA_046710005.1). GTDB lineage: Archaea > Halobacteriota > Halobacteria > Halobacteriales > Natrialbaceae > DATFIX01. The sequence continues at coordinate 2,621 of JBKEGM010000290.1, read as the reverse complement.
CCGTGACCAACAACACCGCGCCAACGATAACGAGGATGGCGCCAGCCACCATCCCGACGGTTCCGGTCGCTTCCCAACCGATTGCAGCAAATCCTGCGATTCCCACCGCCGCAAGGACGATTCCGATAATGATGCGCGCATACCGATCCATTTGGCCAACGTTTCGATCCATGTCCTGTTTTACCACCATCAGCATTATAAAATTTCGTGACGAGTCCACAATTGGACCGGTTCCAAAACCGCCCTGTCAATTCGGGCGCTACAATCCCTCCCGAATTGTCCGTTCCGCATCCTCGAGTGCCCACTCCCGGTCGAACCCCGTGACGATTTCCGAGAGTTCGTTCTCGGAAGCATCGGCAAGATCGCGGGCGTGGTCAGTGATCGACGGGACCGCCCGGATGATGTTGTCGATGATCGGAATGGCAGCGGCCTGTGCCGACCTGGATTTCGGGTTCAGATCGATCACGATTTCCGTCTTGCCCATCTTTTGCAAAGCTTCGGCCCGATCGCCGTCCTCGAGAGGGACCAGCACCACGTCGGCGTCGTAGATACCGTCCGCGTCGACCTTTGCCCGTTCGTGGGAGAGTTCGGGAATACGGGCGTCGGCCGCGAGGCCCTTCACGTCCTCTGCTCCATGTTCGGCCAGGTGGCCGGCGATGGCCTGCATCCGCTGGTCCGTCCGGTTGAAGAGATTTACTTCGAGATCCGCGCCGACAACGGCAGCCAGTTCGACCGTTTCGCCGGGAACGAGCGCCGCCACGTTCCCGTTGATCGAGAGCACGGGGTGACGGGCCAGTAGCAACTGGGCCGCGGCCGCGCGCTCGGCGGCGTCCGCACTTTCGATCGTTTGTTCACCGAGCAAGTAATCGAAGGTCTCGCCCCGCCCCTCCGCGATGAGCCCTTGCTTGCTCGTAATGCCCTTTTCGACCCCTTCCTCGATTCGATGTCGCGTCAGGAGCGACTCGTACCGCGGATGGTCTTCGGGAACGTCGACTTCGTCGGCCATACCGAGAAATGATCTGGAAGGGTCCTAAACCCCACGCCATCGTCAGACTGGAGTCACTCTGCAAAGAAAATCCAGGCGTCGGGAACCACCACCTGCGGTTCTCATTGGCTTTGCGGGCCAGTATCGGAGCGTGATTGTCCTTAACGCTCTCGGTCAGCAGTGGGTTCCATATTGAGTGACTGCGCCGGTGGCTATGGAACCATCGCCCCTGCCGGATGCGTACCACAAACTTCCGGATCGTAACCCGCATCTGAGAGGCCGCTTCCGAAGGCAAAGACGGTTTCCCCCAACATTCCCATCGACGCTTCGCCGCCCGCCTCGTTCACGTCTCCGATGGCCTCGCGCACGGCTGGCGTCACGAGGTCTGCTTCGCGAGCGAACCGGCGCGACGCATAGACGAAACTGGCAATCGTCGGCTCGCCCACGACCCGAGAAAGCGCCTTCTCGCCGGCCTCAGTAATCACCTCCGGGTTGTTCTCCAGCACGTCCGGCGTCGAGAGGTCTCCGAACGTCACGTACTCGACTTGGACGCGTCGAGGGATGCCATCGATTTTGTTGTCTTGTGGCCCACCCGGTTCGAGTCGAATCGGAATGCCACCCCTGGCCTGGGCGACCACGTCACCCAGACCCGTCCCGGCTTGTACTTCCGCCCCATGGGCGATGGTAATCAACTCGTTTGCCGAAAGGCGCCGATCGAACTCGACGTTCGCAGCCAGCGCCGTCCCCAGGGCCATTGCACCGGAGACCCCGAACCCCGATCCGAGGGGGACATCCGATTCGGCGGTCACCTGCGCGGTTACGTCCAGGGCGTCCAGTACCCGCTCGACCGGTTCCATTGCGATGCTCGTATCGTCGAGATAGCAGGTCGTTTCCTCGGCCGGTTGGACCGTCACCGTCACGCCGTCGGTCAGGGTAAGTCCACAGCCTCGAGACCCGGCTTTCGTCGGATCGTCGTCCCGCTCGACCGTAAAAAATCCAGTGAGGTGTCCCGGGACGAACGCCTCCGTTCCCTCGTCGGTCATGGTGCTACTTGCGAGTCCAAGTGGCTAATCGTTTGTGACCACTCGGCGCGCTCCTTGCAAACAGTCCCTGATGGCGACCCACCCGAATTTTAATTGCTACCGAAGGCCAGGTACAGGAAAAGTCCCGGCGGTCCGGTTAAAAAGACACCCAGCGCCCAGACCGGCGACAGCGATGTCGTATTCCAGCCATCCTTGACCACCCACCCAGCAACGCAGAGCCACGGAATTCCAACGAGCAGTATGAGGATCGAAACGAGCATTGGGTTAACTGTGTTACACCCCTACAAACTTAATATGATAGAATTTTTCTCGAATTTATCTCGTATTGAATCCCATTTCCCCCTTTCAATCTTCGAACGCGACCCCCCGCACAGGCGCAATCCGGCCTTATCGCGTGTCGCTTCGCTTCCGCTCGCATTCACGAGACCGCTCCCCACGGTCGCGGTTTCGCCTTCTCGCGGGTCATTTCGGTCACGCTCGCAATCCCGAGACCGCGCCCCACGGTCGCGGTTTCGCTTTACGGGCTCAGCCGTTGGCGATCCCGCGGGAACAGGACTGCTTCTCGAATGTTTTCGAGCCCGAGCATCGTCATG
>JBKEGM010000289.1:0-4099 GCA_046710005.1 Natrialbaceae archaeon | reverse complement strand
ACTGAAGCCCCTTCGACGGGGAGACAGGCCTCTCCGTGCCCCTATTGGTGGCTCGAACGGGAGTCCACGTCAAAGCCCCACCCTCCACGAGCGAACCCCTTGTGGGTGAGCGAAGTAGGGTGGGGTCGTTTACGACTGAGTCGAAGCGTCCCACACGGTATCGGGGGTACCAGCGTGGAAGAGGTGGTCTGGAACCGGTACGGCAGAGAGGGCAGTTGAAGAACGAAGAACGGAAAATCCTCTTCGAGGGTTTCAAACCGGCGGTCGGCGACCGAGTTCGAGCAAGACAGTTTGGCGTTCCCCGTCCCGTACCACGGTTATTTCGATCTCGTCCCCGGGACTGGTCTGTAACGCGAGGAAACTGGACAGTTCCTCGACGGTCGAGAGCGTAACGTCGTCCATCGCCAGGATGACATCGCCACCCACCGGGACACGTTGCCCGTCGACGAAGGCGGTGTCATCGTTCCCCTGGAGGACGCCATCGGATGGCTCGCCGTCGAGGACCTCGACGACCATGATCCCCTGCGCGTTCTCGAGATCGTTTGTCCTGGCGATGGGGGGTGTCACGGTCGTGAGCGTGACGCCCATGTAGGAATGTTCGAACTCGCCCTCTTCGATCAAGGCCGGGGCCACCCGTCGGACCAGCGGGGCCGAGATGCCGAACGCGACGTTGTCGCCGCCACCCGAATTGATCACCGCGATCACGTCCCCGTCGAGCGAGACGATGGGACCACCACTGTTGCCGGGATTCACAGCGGCGTCGGTCTGGATCGCATCCGGAATACTGAAGCCCGTCGGGCCGTCGATCGAACGGTTGACGCCGCTCACGATTCCCGCAGTGAGGGTTCCGGACAGGCCAAACGGGTTTCCGATGACGACCACTTCCTGGCCGACCGCCGGTTCGACCTCGACCAACCGAATCGGGCTGGCGTAGTCCGGACGCTCCGACACCTGGATTACGGCGAGGTCACTATACGGGTCGGTGCCGACCACCTCTCCGGTCCGCCATTCGCCCTCTCGAAACCGAATCTCTACCGAGTTCGCCCGCCCGACGACGTGAGCGTTGGTCACGACGTGGCTCTCGTCAAAAACGAACCCCGTGCCTTGTCCCGAGTCGGTTTCGACCAGGACCACGGAACCGATCGTTTCGCGATACACGCGTGTATAGACTGACTCGCTATTCGTTTTTGTCCGGTCCTCGTCACCCACCGTCGCCGTTCCGGTCGGCGTCGACTCAGTGCTCGACGGGGCGCTACACCCGGCCAATCCGGTCAGTATGGCCGACCCGGCGAGGCCGAGGAACCGCCGCCGCGAAGGGGAATTACGATTCATACCCGTAGAAGGGGCGAGAGGATTATGTGAGTTGTCCCGAACCGACTCGCCAGGCGACATCGTTTTGCCGAATCAGGAAGCCACCCGGGTAGCACACGATGAACTCCCCTCCGCGATTCTTTGTGCCAGGATCTCGGGACTTGTCATGGCTCTTGTTCCCCCGACATTCGAAGCTGAGGAGGGCCCTTGTGGTTCCGCATGGTCCGATTCATCGACCCCGTCGATGTGAAGAGTGCCGTCCGGTTCGTCAGCCTCTGTCCGGCGATGGTCGGCCAAGAAGGATACCGACTCGGCGAACAAGGCGACGACGAGGGGCCCGGGAGGTGGACGCCGAGGGTCGAGACCTCGCCAGGGAGTCGGCCATCGCCACGTTTCCGGAGCTGTTTCCAACCGGATAGCATAGGGAATTGATCTGTCCTCGTTCGAACCGGGCGACACAATAAGTGACCCGCTCCCACAGTAATTCGAGTCCCGCGCCGAAAAGCCACCACCATTCCGAACAACTGCCGGACCGGAGGGGTTAGGCTCCTCGACTACGACGCTTCGCGTAACCGGATGCCCGACGAACTCTACCGCCGAATCGAGAACGCCCTGGAAACGCCCGTCGAAGCGATTGAAACCCTCGACGGCGGGATGATCGGCCACGTGTCTCGCGTCGACCTGGCCGACGGAACCCAACGGGTCGCGAAAGTGGGGGACACCCCGCTCACCGTCGAGGCGTTCATGCTCCGGTATCTCGCCGAGCACAGCGACCTTCCCGTTCCGGCGGTCTATCACGCCACCGACGACTTGCTGGTCATCGAGTACGTGGACGGCAGGACCGAGATTACGCCCGCCGTCGAGCGTGATCTGGCCGACCACCTCGCTCGACTCCACGAGGTGTCTGCGGATGCGTTCGGCTTTCCGCAGGACACGCTCGACGGCCCACTCCGACAGCCGAATCCCTGGACGGACTCGTGGGTCGACTTGTATCGAGAACAACGCCTCGAGTGGGCTATCAAAGGAGCCCTCGAAGACGGAGCACTTCCCGCGAAGATGGCCCACCGGCTCGACGCTGTGTCGTCCGATCTCGAGGCCCTCCTTCGAGAACCCGACCGACCGGCCCTGATCCACGGGGACGTCTGGCGGACGAACCTCCTGGCGCGGGACGATCGCGTGGTCGCGTTCCTGGACCCCGCGACCTACTACGCCGATCCCGAGATCGAACTGGCCTATGTCGACTGGACTGACACTGGCGGTGACCGGTTCTTCGATCGCTACGGGGAGCAACGAGGGATCGCCGACGGCTTCTTCGAGACGCGTCGTGACGTCTATGTCCTCCAGCCCCTGCTCGTCCACGTCAGATTGTTCGGTGAAGCGTACCTCGCCGATCTCGACTGTATTCTCGAACGACTCGGGTACTGAAACCGTCCCTGGGCTGGGCTGTGACGGTGTGAGTCAAAGGTGCGCCCAGGGGTCGGTCTAAACGAAAGGCAGCGCGAGTTCCCCGCCCCACTGTGGGCGGGGGTGAAGCGCGTCACTCCGGCGTGTGTTCCGTCTCTTCGATATACCGCTCAACCACTTCTTCCGACACCGCTCCCGTCGTTCCCACGTAGTACCCAACCTTCCAGAATCCGCCACCCCAGAAATACGACTCTCGAATTCCGGGATACCGCTCCAGCAAGTGCTTACCCGAATACGACTTGAACTGCCGAGCGATGTCAGCCGGACTATGCTTCGGGTCACACTGGACAAACAGGTGCACGTGGTCGTCTGCAATCTCCAGCGCCAGAATCTCGTGACCGAAGTGGTCAGCAGTCTCACCAAACAACTCTCGCACATCGTTTTAAACTACATCAAGAACCGGGTGGCGGTACTTGGGACACCACACGAAGTGATACTTGCAAGAACTAACGCCCAATGGATGGGACCCTCGATCCGTTTCCTCACACAAACGGAGTGGTCAGACTGGTGCCGAAAATCGACTGAAAACCGCGCGCGAATCGGCCCGTGACCTCGGTGCTCGAATCGAGGAGTGTCGGCCGGTGCTCGAATTGGAACGCCTGGCGCGCCAGCGAGAGGACCCGAGGGGGCATGGAACCGTGGTGAAACGGCCCTTTCTATCGGCGAGGAAGCCCGGACAGAACGCCATGGAGCGTGGTGTCGGGGGAAATTAGAATCCCTCGGGAATCGGCAACAAGAACGCTCAGTTGCGGTCGATCGCACCAGTCTCGAGTTTCTTTACCCGTGTCGCGAGCGCGAAGAACGTTGCGAGGACCGTCAGCGTGACCGCGCCGGCGGCGGCCACGTCGTGGGCCGCGACGGTGTGATCGAGCACTCCGCCGCGATATTCGGCCGGGATGATCGTGTGATGTGGGTCGCCCAGGACCGGGATGAAGTAATCCACCACGTCATTGAGGAGGTACCACCCGGCCGCGACGGCGACCGCCCGGACGGGGAAGTCGTACAGTCGATAGAGGACGAACCCCTCCAGGACCATCGCGAGGTGACTCCAGAACAGGAAGTTGTACATCGCGACGTGCAGAAAGGAGAACGCGTCGTCGAACGCGAGCAACGTGTAGGGGGTCCAGGCCCCGAGTTTGAGACAGCCAAAAAAGGCGAGCGCCCCGAGCCATTCGGCGTTCCAGTCGAGTTTCCACCCGGCGATGGCCAGCGCAATGAAGAGCGTGGCTGCGGGGCTGTCGGGCACCAGCGGCCACATGGCGACCGGTTCCATGGCGAACTGATCGACAATTAACGGATCCGAAAGGGGGAGCGGATGAAACCC
>JBKEGM010000288.1:0-4111 GCA_046710005.1 Natrialbaceae archaeon | reverse complement strand
GGTGTCTCCACGCCGGTTGTTTCGAACACGTATTCGAGAGACGTCTCGACAACCGACTCCTGTTCCGCTGAGGGCCACGCGTTGCGGGGAAAGTACTCGGTGAGGAATTCATCGATTTCGTCCGCCGTCGCCCGCTCGATGCGCTTCGCATAATGGTTGCTCATAAAATCGGCGAAGGCCTCGGCGTTGTCCCCATGAACGTCGCCGTATTCCTCCCTGACTGCGGCCGCGAGGTCCCGATTGTGTGCGTCCGTCGCGTCCCATTCGTTAGGATCACCAGGTCCGGACACCGATACCTCGATGGCCCGATCGGTATCGTCGATCCACTCGGGTCTGACCACATCATCCGCGTCGATCCAGTCGTCAGGATGCAACACCAGCGTGTCTCCTGGGGCTTCCTGGCGAACGCGTGCCACGAAATCATGCTCCTCGAGGAGTGCGGACCGACGCTCACGATAGGCTGACCGTTCGTTCTGGTCGACAGCACGGCGGGCCAAACGAGTCAGTCGCTCGGCCCTCCTAACCACGTCTTCTGGGATTTCAGCCATCGTCGAGCGCGTCGTTGGCCAATTCGTCCGCACGTTCGTTCACCTCACGCGGGACGTGTTCGAGGGTCCACTCGTCGAAGAATCCCAGGAGTTCGTGAACGGTGACGCGACGCTCACGAAGAGTTGGGTCGTTGGCGTTCCAGGCACCCCGGACCTGCTTGACGATCAGTTCGGAATCGCCACGGACCTCGATGTCTTCGAATCCGTAGTCCCTGGCGGCCTCGAGTGCACGAATTAGCGCCGCGTACTCGGCCTGATTGTTCGTCGCGGTGCCGATCCGTTCGCCACCCTCTGCGACGATTCCAGTACTGTTGACGATGACCCACCCCACGGCAGCTGGTCCAGGGTTCCCCCGGCTGGCCCCGTCGAAGTAGACATATGCGCGACCGCTATTTTCTCGAAGCAGGGCTTCGATATCCTGTGGACGATCCCCCTGAATCACCACCTTGTCGTCGTAGGCGATTGCCGTCGCGCCCCCGCTCGAAGCGCGCCAGCGTTCGTGCTCCGTATTGCCCTCGAAAACATCCACACCGGCCGCACGGAGCGTGTCACGGGCCTGTTCCGGATTGCACTCGATAACCGGCATCGTATGACCCTCGGCAATCCTCACTAAAGCCTTTTGCCATCCCCGAGAGTGAAATTTACCCACCCCTACGCTTGTTGGCGATTACTGTGAGGCCAGTGGTTCTGACCATTTCCAACAACGGAATATAGTCCAAGGGTTTAAGTCAATCGATCCTGCTACTATATAAGTGCGATGACAAGGTCCACCCGCCAGCGGGAGCGCGAACCAGAACGGGAGGAGGAAAGCGAGGAGTCGGAGGGTGTCCGGGAGTGCCCGGAATGTAGCTCCGATAACCTCGTGAAAAGCTCCGACCGGGGCGAGCTCGTCTGCGACGATTGTGGTCTCGTCGTGGAGGAGGAAAAGATTGACCCAGGCCCGGAATGGCGTGCCTTCAACCACCAGGAACGTCAGGAAAAATCCCGCGTCGGGGCCCCAACGACCCAGACGATGCACGACAAGGGGCTCACGACGACGATCGACTGGAAGGACAAGGACGCCTATGGTCGCTCTATTTCCTCGAAGAAACGTAGCCAGATGCATCGATTACGAAAATGGCAGGAACGTATCCGTACCAAAGACGCCGGAGAGCGCAACCTCCAGTTCGCGCTCTCCGAGATCGATCGGATGGCGAGCGCACTGGGCGTGCCACGATCCGTCAGGGAGGTCGCCAGCGTCATCTACCGCCGGGCGCTGAACGACGACCTCATTCGAGGTCGCTCGATCGAGGGCGTGGCCACGAGCGCGCTCTATGCGGCCTGTCGAAAAGAGGGCATCCCCCGAAGTCTCGAGGAGATTTCGGAAGTATCGCGCGTCGAACGAAAAGAAATCGGTCGAACGTATCGGTATATCTCCCAAGAACTCGGCCTCGAGATGAAACCCGTCGATCCGAAGAAGTACGTTCCCCGTTTTTGCTCCGAACTCGATCTCAGCGAAGAGGTACAGACCAAGGCCAACGAAATTATCGAAACGACTGCCGAAAAGGGACTACTCTCCGGGAAGTCCCCGACCGGCTACGCCGCCGCTGCGATCTACGCCGCCTCCCTGCTCTGTAACGAGAAGAAGACCCAGCGCGAGGTCGCCGACGTCGCGCAGGTGACCGAAGTCACCATCCGGAACCGCTACCAGGAGCAGATCGAGGCGATGGGCATCCACGGTTGATTCCCGAGCAGGAAACCCACCCTCATCCGCGTCTTTTCGAATCGTCGAACGAGTGACTACGATACGCATCGCTCCGGCATCAATGGGTGGCTTCGAAATTTCGGCCCGGTCGATTACAAGATTCATGTCGGAGAGGTCCCTATTGAGCACGAATGGATCTCGAGGAGTTCGTCGACGGACTTGAAACCAACGAGGTGGCCGAACGCCGCCGCCTCGCCAAAGAGAAGTCCTACGAGGTCACCGACTATTTGAACGAGGTCGAAGATCGCTTCGAACGGACTTTACAGGGCGATACATTGGTCGGGAGTAGCGCGCCGTCGATTTTCGTTGGTCGGTCGAACTATCCAAACGTCTCGGCCGGTCTCCTTTCACCGGTGGGGCCCGACGAAGACCCCGAAGACTTCGTCACGGACGGTGACTGGTACCGACGCGGGTTTTCCATCGACGACGTGTTCCAGCGGCGTACCAACCTACTGAACTCGCGCCGTCGCGCCGCAGTGAACGTCAACGATGTCTGGGACGGGTTCGTCGGCGTTCAGCGAGAGGTCGCTATCGCCGACCGGCCGGTGGACGTGGAGATCGGTCTGTCCGAGACGCCAACCTTCGACATGGACATGGGCGCAGGGGTCGCGACGCCGGTCGGGCCGAACGCGCGTGCGGATTCAGTCGACCTTACCGAGAACCCGTACGTTCCCCGGGCAGTCGAGAAAACCCTCGAGGACGACGACTGGCGCGCAGAGGGCGCGATGACCTACCTCTACCGGCGCGGGTTCGACGTTTACGACATCAATCGCATTCTATCGGCGGGTGCGCTCGGCCGTGGCAACCAGCGCCGACTCGTGCCCACCCGGTGGTCGATCACCGCCGTCGACGATACGGTCGGACAGTACCTGCGGGGGCGCATTCGAAATGCCCAAACCGTGGATCAAACCACGGTCTGGTACAACGAGTACCTCGGGAATCGGTACTGGATCATTCTGGCCCCGGGCCAGTGGGAGTTCGAACTGGTCGAGATGAAAGGTCCCCAGAGTGTCTGGAACCCCGCAGCCTCGGACTATTTTCTCTCCAGTGCCCACGAAGGCTACGAAGGTCGGACGGCCTACGTCGACGAGACCGCAGGCGCGTACTACGCGGCCCGCCTGGGCGTTCTCGAACGCCTCGTCGAGGAGGGCCGGCAGGCGAAATGTCTCGTCCTCCGGGAGGTCACAGACGACTACTGGGCCCCGGTCGGCGTCTGGCAGGTCCGCGAATCGGTCCGCAACGCTTTCGACGGGGCTCCAGAGTCGTTGTCGAGCAACGAACAGGACATCGCGGGCGAACATGGGGAGGCCGAGTCCTTCCACGAAGCACTGCGGGCCATCGCCCCCCAGCTCCCGCTCCCACTCACCCGACTCCGCCGCAAGTCCGAGATGATCGCCGGGTTGCAGTCGCAGTTAGTGGACTACAGTTAACATGTCGGACACAACTGCCACTCAGATCTGATCGAACGCCTCGTCGACCAATTCACCCGTCGATCCGACGACTTCCGCCCATTCCTCGTCATCCGGCGCCATGCCCAGTAAGCGGGCGATCCGCATGATCGAGACGTGATAGACGGTCTGGATACCCGGTTCCTCCTCACAGACGATGACGTTGCAGGGCATGAGACCCCCGAGTTCGTGACACGAGTCGAGTGCCCGATCGGCCACCTCTGGGTTGCACGCCCCGAGGACGTAGTAGGGGTCGCGACCGGCGTCGACTTTCTCGTTGAGAAGCTCGGAGACCGAGAACTCGACTGCAATACCGAATCCGGCGTCAGTGAAGACATCGCGGACGTACTCGACGGCCGACTCGTGGTCCA
>JBKEGM010000287.1:0-4136 GCA_046710005.1 Natrialbaceae archaeon | reverse complement strand
CCACCGCGCCAGAGGCGGCCATGGCCGCGCCGAGGCCCTTGAGGTCGTCCGTACCCGCTTCGTCGATCCCGACGAAGTACGGTTTCCCGTCCTCGACGATCCGGCCCGTCCAGGAGCCCAGCGCCGCAAAGTCCGACATCGTGTCGAGGTCGGTCTCGACCTCGACGACGTGAGTCGGCACCCGGTTTTTGTCGAGGTGCAGGCCGTGCTTTGGCGTGCGGCCCGTGATGGCGGCCGAGAGCGCCGACGGGCCCCCCTCGCGGTTGGTCTTCGCCCCCAGCACCGAGTTGGCGAAGGAGACGGCCGAGGATTCGGCCCAGGCGATGTGCTCGCCTTGGCGGGGGAGGTTCCCCGCGAGGTACGGTGTGCACGTCGTCGCGGTCACGACGTCCATCTCCTGAAGCGCGTCGAGAATTCGCTCCTGTTGCCGGGCGAACTCCTCGTCGACGCCCATCTCGCGCCAGCGCTCGATGTCCATCCCCGCCGGATTGGCGTAGGTCGGGACGCTGGTCGTCGCGCCCTCCTTAGCGAAGCCCTCAAGGAACTCGACGCCCGGGTCGCCGATCGATTTGTAAGAAATTCCGGAGGCCTGTGCCGATCCGATCTCGACCATCTCCTCGGCGCCGTAGATGTCGCCGAGTTGCACCAGCAACTCCATCGCCTTCCGGACGGCCGGGTTCTCGTCATCGAGCAGTCGTTCCTCCTCGCGCGTCAGGTGCATTACCGGTAATCCTCCACATCCACGTCGTCCACGCCCGGGATGGTTACTTTATCGAAATGCGCCGCGTCGCGGTCGGCCGGGCGCGTCGCGTCGACGATCCACTTGCTCGTCGTCTCCGTCTCATAGTCCTGGGAGGGGTCCAGCGACGACCCGTCGGCGTTCTCGACGATCGAGACGTCACGGTGGGGCTGACAGCGCGTGGCCTCGGCCCACTCCACGTCGTCCGGATCGGCGGGATCCACGTCCTCGTCGACGACGGTGACCTTCTTCATCGACGGGTGGGCGGCCAGCGCGGCCATCCCGGCGTTCTTCGGGTCGCCCTCGGTCCGTTTCTCAAGCTCGACGACCCCATGGAGCCACGAGCACCCGCCCGGCGTCAGGACGACGTTCCGGACGGTCGGCACCGTGTTCTCGACGATGCGGTGGATCCGGGGTTCCTGCGGGATGCCCATGAGGTGGGCGTGCTCGCGCTTGCCCGGCACGATGATCCGGGCTAGGGGATCGGGGCGGGTGTGCAGTGCGTCCACCTCGACGACGGGCTGGTCGCGCACCACGTCCCAGGTCTTCGAGAGGTCGACGAACGGCCCTTCGGGTGCGTCCTCCGCCGTGATCCGGGCGTCCATCACGATTTCCGCGTCGGCCGGGACGAGCACCCCGTTGTGCTCGGTCACACGGAACTCGCCGTCGAGGAGGGCGTTCGCGAGTTCGAGTTCGCTCATGTCTGGCGAGAATGAGGTGGCCGCGGCCAGTTCGACCGCCGGGTGGACGCCTATCACGATCGCGACCTCGAGGTCGCCGTCGGTCCGCCCGACGATGTCATAGAGGTGGCGCTGGACCAGCCGCATGACCAGCCGGTTGGCCCCGTCGACCATCATCCGATGGAAGGAGAGGTTGTGCACGCCGGTATCAGGGTCCTTCGCGACGACGATGGTCGACGCGAAGTACTGCTTCTCGTCGCGCTCGTAGAAGATTGGGACCGGGATTTGCTCGTCGATGGTCGGATCGTCGGCGACGTGCTCGAAATTCGGCGCGACCGGATCCGGGAGGGGTTTCGGGTCGTCCATCGATTCGCTGACGTGGGGGAGTACCTCGTCGCGGTCGACGTCGAGGCTCGTCGCGATCAGCTCCCGCGAGGACACCAGGTTGGCGACCGCCCGCCAGTTCGGGTGCCCTTCGGGCTCCTCGAACACGACCGGCCGGGTCTCGTCCTGGACCGCTAGGGCTGGCAACTCGAACCGCGGGTCCGCCGGTTGCGTCAGCGTATTCACGTCGTGGGCTTCGTCGAGAAACTGCCGGAGGTCCATGGCTGCGGGTTCGGTGGGGCCGCACATAACGGTTGACGGTCCTGTTTCGGAGGCGGGTGGCCACCACGCCATCCTGCCACCTCACGGGCGGGTCAATCGGTACAGCGACACCGACTGTGAGCATTGGCGAAGTCGACGACGTATGCATGTACCTCCTCCGCCAGGTCGTGCATCCCGTGTGCGAGATCACGCCCCGGGCGGTCCACGTCGTAATATATCCGCGATCGGTGTTCCGACCGGAACGCGTCGATTCGATCTGCGACGGCCGCGTCCGAGAACACGCCGCTCGAGGCAATGTCCTCGAAGACCTGGCCGTGATCCCGATAATCGGACGAGTTCGCCGACGTTTGATCGACCATGTAAAACTGGAACGACCGCTCGATCGCGTTGAAGGATAGTTCGACGATACTGACATGACATCCTCCGCGACGTAAACGGCGCGGTTTCCTCCGTAGGAGTCTCAGTCGGTTTAAGATTCCCCGGAAGCAACATTCCCGTCACGGTGGACGGTACTCGGGTCTGTGCGCTGTTCTTTGGGACGGTGAGAGCGTGGTAACTCCGACCAGGTGTGGTCGTCCCACTCGAATCGCACGGGCCGTGCCATCGACCGTGTTACCGTCGTCTGCCGCTTCAGGAACGTCTCCGACGCCGTGAGGTCCGCGTGCCCCTCGAATCCGCACGGACACATCAACGTGTCTCGGTGGCGAGTCGTCCGCTCGGTCGACCCGCACTGCGGGCACTCCTGACTGGTCCACGCTTTCACTGATTAAGGTAGTTGTTCGATCCCTGCCGGAGCTGCCGACACGTCCCCAGCATCGCACACGCTTTCCCCAACTGGACGTCTCCGTCGGTCTCCTGCCAGGACAGCGAATCCTGGACCGGGCCCGTCTCCCCGTCAGACAGCAGGGACTCGACCCGATCAACGGCCGAGACGACGTTCTCAAGCCCCATCCGATAGCACCTCCTCCTTCACGGCTTCCAGGGCTGGTGTTTCCCTGAGCGTTAGCCCTTCGGTCAAGACGTCGCGAACCCGGTCGTGCGTGGTCGCGGAATCCTCCGTTTCCACCACGATGTGTGGCTCGTATCGATCGCCCCCGAATCGCTCCGACGCGAGGTCGTCCTCGATGGCGTGGGCAGCGCGCTGGGCCGCCATCCGGTTTTCTTCGACGACCACGAAGAGGTCGACGTCGCTCGCCCTGTCAGCATCGCCCCTCGCGACGCTTCCGAAGAGAACGATCCCTGCGTCGTCTCCGATCCGATCAATGACCATGTCGACGATCGTTCTGACCGGCTCGTGGAACTCCTCCTGGGGGATGGCCGTGATCCGGTCCTGTGGACGAACCACTTTCGAGGCGTTGATCCGGACCTGATTAGAGCGCCCATCCCGCTCCACCGTGACGACGTCGAGTGCTTCCAGCCCGCGGACGGCCGAATTCACGTTCCCGAGTCCTTTGCCAGTAATCCGGTGGAGTTCTCGATTGGTGAACGATCGGTCGGGGTTGTCGACGAGGAGTTGCAGGATTCCAGCCGTCGAATCGTGATTAAAAATGCCCGGATCGGGAACCGGAACCGGCAGGCAGACGTGAATTCCTTCAGGTTCGTCCGCCGTCAGAACTGTTTTACTGTTCATGAACAGTGTTTCAGTTCATACTGGTGTAAATCTTCCGACTGTGACGACCGATTACGAGTGGGTGGGATGCAACCGTACCGTCCACCGTTGAATTGGGAACCGAATCGAGGGTTGCGTCATTGGCGACCGGACGAACGCTGCCTCTATCGAACCCCTAAAGCCACCCCCGCCGTACCACCCAGGCATGGGCAAGCCGCGCGAATCACGAGACGAACAGGCCCGCGAGGTGGTCGACCGACTCCGTGAAGAGTACCCGGACAGTACCATCTCCCTCCAGTTCTCGACCCGACTCGAACTCCTGGTCGCGGTCGTCCTCTCCGGACAATGTACGGACGAACGCGTCAACGCCACTACCCCGGACCTCTTCGAAAAGTACGAGACGGCCGAGGACTATGCGTCGGTGGCCCCGGAGGAACTAGCTGAGGACATCTCCTCGATCACCTACCCGAACCAGAAGGCCGGGTGGCTGGTCGACGCTGCC
>JBKEGM010000286.1:0-4137 GCA_046710005.1 Natrialbaceae archaeon | reverse complement strand
CGTGAGCCTGGGCTGGCCCGGGTGGGCGGCCAGCGCCGCAAAGATCGGCACCATCGGCCTCGGCCTGGAAGCGGCTTCGATCGGGCCACCCGGGCTGTCGCTCGCGACCTGGAAAGTCGCCGGTATCGGCCTGCTCGTCCTGGTCTGGCTGTCTTACCAGGTGACGCCGGTCATGTACAATGTCGTCGAGCGCGTGCAGGTGCTCCTCGTGGGGGTCGCGATCGTGGTCGCCGTCGTCATCTTCCTGTTCCTGGGATCGGCGGCCGAACTCGCGAAGGCACCGAGCGGGGTCTTCGCGGTCGGAACGATCCCAGCCGGAAGCGACATCGCGTTGCTCCTCGGGGGGATCGCGTTCGCCGGCGCTGGCGGGTACCTCAATCTCTCGCAGAGCCTCTGGGTACGCGAGAAGGGCTACGGCATGGGCCGCTACCAGGGTCGGGTGAAAAACCCAGTCGTCGGTGACGAGCCAGAACCCGTCCACCGGGATGGGTTCACGTTTCCGCCGTCGGTCACGAACCTGCAACGCTGGCGCGGCTGGTGGCGACTCGTCCAGCTCGAACACCTGCTGACGTTCGTCCTTGGCCTCGTCGTGACTGGCACGATGCTGATGGCGGTCGCCGCCGAGAACGCGACCACAACGACCGACGATGCAGTCGTCATGTGGACCGAGGGCATCGTGCCGCAGGTCGGGGCGATCCCGGGGGCCTTCGTCTTCGTGGCACTATTCGCAGCCCTGCTCACCACGGAGTACGGGATCGTCGAGTCGGTCGTCCGCAACAGCGCCGACGTTATCTACGAACTCCACGGCCGGGACGCCGGGTGGAGCCTCCCTCGGATTTTCTGGCTAGTCTTGACCGCCTTCGTGGCCTGGGGCATCCTCATCCTTGCCCTACCGCTGCCCATCTCGCTGGAGCGGCCGTTCGGCCTCCTGGTTGCCGGCGCGGTCCTGTCGGGCCTGATGATGTGGCCCTACACCGCGTTGCTGACGGTCGTGAACGCCACACGCCTGCCCGAACCCACGCAACCCGGGTGGGGCCGGCTCGTCGCGCTGTGGTGGGCGACGGCGTTCCTCGGGTACTTCAGCGCCCTCATCGTGGGCAACTGGCTGAGCAGCCTCCCGGGCACGGCGCTGTTCGCGACCGAACTGACCGTCCTCGGCAGCGCCCCCGGCGGGTACGCACTGTTCCTCCTGGTCGCCCTGATTCAGGTGTATGTAATGGGGGTTTCCGCCCGAGGGAAGCTCGAGGCGAGCGGAACCGTCCCCGAAGCGTCGGAAGCCCGAAGCCTGTTCCACTGAACCCATGACGTTAACCATCCCGACCGGCGCCATCGCCGACCGCCGCTTGTGGATTTACGCGGCAGGCATCGCGGCCATCGTCGGGATCCAACTCGCGCCGGTTCCGCGGTCGATGCAGGGACCCCTGGTCAGCGTCGTGCTGGGCCTCATGGTGCTCACCTTCGTCGTGGAACGCGGCCAAGAGGCCGAGGGCGGCATCACCAGCCCGGCGGCGTTCGCCGTGGGTGGCATCGGGATCGTCGCGGGCGTGTGGCTTACGACGACGGGCCGACTCGCGGGCCTGGCGTTCCTGGCCGGCGGCCTCCTGTTTCTCTCGTGGTCGCTCCAGACCGGTGACCGGGAATGAGCGACCAGCACCCCCCACCCAGTGACGTCCACGTGCACGTCCACCTTGTCGTGGCCGGATCGTTCCCGCTCCGTGTGGCGGACCTCCTGTTCACGAACGACGAACTCGTCGTCCCGGAATACGAGCACCTCACGCCACTGTTCGGGCTCGCGCGGAACGGGATGAGCCGGGCCAGTGAAAACGGCCGCGAGCGCTACCGCCAGGACGGCGTTTCCGGGCTTGTCGAGGCGGCCGAACGGGTCCACCGGCTCCCGTACGACGACCTCGCGGCAGTTCGCCTCTACGACAGCCGGATCGGCCGGCCGAAAATCGCCATCGATCCGACCGAGGGCGTCCCCTACGCTTATCGGATCCACGCCACCGTCGAGATGGAGGCCCTCACCGAAGCACTGCGGTCACTGGGCGAGGGCCGCGGCTTCGCCGTCGAACGAAAAGCAAAAATCGGGTTCCATCCGCGCAATAGCCTCAGGCGATTCCTGGCCGGGCGCTAGAGCGCCGCCGCCAGCTTCTCGACTGGATGGGGTGGCTCGCCCGCGTATTCGACGTACTCCTCGAGCTGGGAGCGACAGGACGCGCCGGGCGCAACGATCTCGTCGGCAAAGGAATCGTCGGCCTGGTCGAACAAGATCGACCCGATCGCCATGCTCATCGAGACGTGCTCGGCCTCGTAGCCGAAGCTACCGGCCATGCCACAGCAGCCCGAATCGAGGGCGTCCACGTCGTAGCCGGCCCGCCGAAGAACGCCGACGGCGTGGTGGTCCTTCCGGGTGGCCTTCTGCTGACAGTGGCCGTGATAGGCCAGCGCCTCCTCGACCTCCCCGAAGTCAATCGCCTCGTCAAGTCCGTTGACGTCGAGATACTCGAAGATGCCGTGCGCGTTCTTTCCGACGGCTTCCACGTTCTCGCCGTCAAGCAGGTCGAGATAATCGAGCTGGTACATGACCGCGTCCGACGGTTCGACGGTCACGACGTCCCACCCATCACGGACCCGGGGCGCCAGCGCCGCGACGTTTTCCTTGGCCGTCGACCGCGCGTTATCCAGCATCGTCTTTGAGAAGGCGGGCCGGCCGCTGTCGGTAACGCCGTCCGGAACACGAACGTGCACCCCGGCGGCCTCCAGGACCCGCACTGCCGCCTTCCCGACGTCCGGGTGGTTGTAGTTCGTGTACGGGTCTGCGATCAGGAGCGCCTTGCGATCGGCCTCGGCTTCCGACACCCGTGGCCCGGCCCGCGAGTCGATCCAGTCCGTGAACGTGTTGCGGTGGAAGGCCGGCAAGTCGCGTTCGCGGGCGATGCCGACCGTCTTCTCCATCAGCCAGCCGGTGCCCGGGATGTCCATCGCCCAGTTCGACACCGGCGCGAAGACGCTTCCGAGTTTGAGCAGGGGTTCGACGTTGGCGAACAGTCGGTCGCGAACGGTGACCCCCTCGCGCTGGTGGTACTCGTGGCCGACCTCGGCCTTGAGTTTCGCCATGTCGACGCCGCTCGGGCAGTCGTTCTTGCAGCCCTTGCAGCCGATGCAGAGGTCCATCACCTCGGTAGCGAATTCCTCGCCGAACACGTCGTCGGGCAGGTCGCCACTCATCGCCTGTCGGAGCATGTTCGCCCGGCCGCGAGTGCTCGTGATCTCCTCCTCGGCCGCGCGGTAGGTCGGACACATCACGCCACCGGTCGAATCCTGGTAGCCGGTACAGCCCGCACAGCCGTGACAGAGCTCCACCATTCCCTGGAACCCGTTCTCGTTGTCCCAGGAAAGCACCGGCTCGAAGTCCTGGTCGAAGCTGTACTCCGGATCGAACCGGAGGTCCTCGGTTGGGTCTGGCTCCCCGCAGACGCTGCCGGGGTTGAGCAGCCAGTCAGGGTCGAAGGCTGCCTTTAGGTCAGTGAACGACGACCACAGCTGCTCCCCGTACATCTTCCGGTTCCACGCCGACCGCGCCTTGCCGTCGCCGTGTTCGCCCGAAACGGACCCGCCGTATTCGATCACGAGGTCGGTGACCTCGTCCGCGATCGACCCCATCGTGTCGACGCCCACCTCCGTCTTGAGGTTCAACAGCGGTCGAATGTGCAACACGCCGGGACCGGCGTGGGCGTAATACGCCGCGAAGGTGTCGTAGGACTCGAACACCGCCTGGAGGTCCTCGACGTACTGTGGCAGGTTTTCCGCCGGCACGGCCGTGTCCTCGACGAACGGCCAGTGTTTGTCGTCGTCGGTCCGCGAGAGCAGGATCGGGAGCCCGGCCTTTCGCATCTTCCAGAACTTCTCCTGTCGGTCCGGGTCGTACGCTTCCAGCGCATCGACGGCGTGCACCGCAGCGTCAGTGCGGTCGCCCGCCCCATTGCTCGGGTCGGTCGCTGCGTCGTACTCCGGCAGCCGATCCGCTAGTAGGTCCGCGATTTTCGCCTTTCCGTCTGCGGGCGAGTCGGCGTAGAACTCGACGAGCAGCGTGGAGTCGGTCCCATCCGGAAGGGTGTCGACCAAGTCGGCGAACTC
>JBKEGM010000285.1:0-4153 GCA_046710005.1 Natrialbaceae archaeon | reverse complement strand
CGGCGATGGCCAGCGCAATGAAGAGCGTGGCTGCGGGGCTGTCGGGCACCAGCGGCCACATGGCGACCGGTTCCATGGCGAACTGATCGACAATTAACGGATCCGAAAGGGGGAGCGGATGAAACCCATAATACCAGAATCCGAACGCGGTTCCGACCAGATTGATGGCCACCACGACCCACGCTAGTCTCAGTCCCACGTTTTCGATGGCCCTGGGGACTGGCTGGACGTACCACGGCAAATCGGGCCGGTCGGGCAGGCCCCGACCGGTTGCAAAGTCCTCGAATCGGTCGACGACGCTCATGGCTGTGGTGTCGGCGGGAGCATGAAAAACGATGGGGGTTCTGGGCCTTCCACCCCACCCGTCCTTATCCCTCGAGGACGGTCGCCCCGTCGCCGATTTGGGTTTTGAAGCCCCTGGCGTCGACGTCCACCGCGTCGAACGCCTCGATCATCGTGCTTGCAACGGCAAGGCGTTCCTCCTCGCGACAGATGGCCAGGACCGCCGGGCCAGCCCCACTGACAGTAACCCCCGTGGCGCCAGCCGCGAGGGCAGCCTCCTTGGCCCCTTCGTACCCCTCGATGAGCGATGACCGGGTCGGCGTGACGATCTCGTCCTGCAGTCCGCGACCCACAAGATCCGGGTCGTTCCGGTGCATGCCAGTTACCAGCGTCGCAGCCGACCCGACCGTCTCGACGACGTCCGTCAGCGGGACCAAGTCCGGGACGACCTCCCGGGCATCGCTCGTCGAAACGACGATCTCCGGGAGGCAAGCGACCAGTGACAGCGAGGCGTCGACCGTTGTCACGCCCTCGCCCCTGACGATTGTGAACCCGCCCAGGAGTGCCGGCGCCACGTTATCGGCGTGGGCCTCGCCAGCGACCACGGCCTCACCTTCCGCCGCAATGGGGACCAGTTCCAGCCGGGTATACCCCAGGTCGTATAGTTGGTTCAGTGCCACGGCCGCACCCGCCGCACTGGCGGCCGAAGAGCCCAGTCCGGACGCCGGCCGCACCCCGTTGTCGAGGTGAACCTCGGCGCTGACACCGAGTTCGTCGGCCACGGCCCCGATCACGTTCTTCTCCGGGTCCTCCGGGATGTATCGGCCCCCGACCCCAGTGATATCGATCGTCATCTCGTCGGCCGGTTCGGCCCGGACGTAATCGGCCGGCCGATCGAGCGCCACACCGAACACGTCGAACCCGCTGCCCAGGTTCGCACTCGTCGCCGGCGCCCTGACCCGTACCATGCCTCCGGGGTAAGAGAGCGAGCCTAAAAAGCTACGGCGATCCACACCGCTCCTCGATCAACGACGAGGGGAGGGAACGGAAAGCACAAACCGACGGCGACGCAATCGCTCGCCATGATCGGCGTCGTCGGGGGCGGCATTGCGGGGCTCGCAGCGGCATATCGCCTGCAGGACCATGGGCACGACGTGCAGGTATTCGAAGCGAGCGACGACCTGGGCGGGCTTGCAGCAGTCTACGAGACGGCGGGTGACCCCGTCGAGAAGTTTTACCACCATCTCTCGGCCTCGGAGGAAACCATCGTCCAACTCGCCAAAGACCTGGGAATCGGCGACCGTGTCGAGTGGCGGTACAAGTCCGACGCGTACTACGTCGACGGGGTCGTTCACCCGATGGACACCATCTGGCAGATTGCGGCCTACCCGCACCTCTCCTTCTACGACAAGTTCCGCCTCGGGATGCTCACCCTCGGGTTCGACGTGCGGGGCGGTTGGCCCCGACGGGACACATACGAGAACCTGGAGGACTTCGAGGAGGTCCCCGTGACGGAATTCATCCTCGAGCACACCACCCGCAACGTCTACGAGAGCTTTTTCGAACCCCTCCTCGACGGGAAGTTCGGCGATCGGAAGGAGGACGTGAGTGCGGCGTGGCTCCTCGGCCGGATCAAATTCCGCGGCGAACGGGACCTGTTGCGCGGCGAGCAACTGGGCTACGTCGAGGGGAGCTTTGCAGTCCTGATCGACGCCTTGATCGACGCTGTCGGTCGGAAGAACGTGACCACAGGGGCGAGAGTGGCCGATCTCTCGATCGGCGACGGCGTTGAATCCTTGACCGTCAACACTGGCCAGGGAACGAGAACCCAGAACGTCGACGACGTCGTGATCGCGACGATGCCGAACGTTCTGGAGGACCTGACGGGCTACGCCTGCGAGATCGACTTCCAAGGGACCGTCTGCTCGGTCTGGAGCATGGACGAGTCGCTAACCGATACCTACTGGCTGAACATTAAGGAAGACGCCCCATTCGGCGTTTTCATCGAGCATACGAACTACATCCCCCCTGAACGCTACGGGGGCGAGCACCTCTATTACACCGCGAGCTACGTGCAGGATCCGGCCGAAGAACTGTGGCAGATGAGCAACGACGAGGTGGAAACTTACTGGCAATCGGGCATCGCCGACCTGTTCCCCCAGTTCGATCCGGACGGGGTGAACTGGGTTCGAACCGGTCGGAACCCACGGACCGCCCCGATCTACGAACGAGGGTACCTGGACATGGTCGTGCCCTACGACCTCGGGGATGCGGTGGCCGACGGAATCTATTACGCCGGGATGGCATCGCGGGCCCAGTATCCCGAGCGTAGCCTGAACGGTGGAATCGAGGCCGGGTTCGCCTGTGGGGACCTGATCGCGGGGGAGGAAGCAATGCAGGCGTCGTCTGCTCGAAGCGTTTCTGCCGACGACAGCGAATCCTAACCCTTCCGGGTGGGAGAATCACCGGTGGTGGCAGTCGCTCACCGATCGAGAGTAAAACGCCGGTCGAACCGGGTGGCCGTCACTCGGTTCCCGAAAAGCGCGAAAAAGCCGGGAGCCACGGTTAAGGCCCGGACGGGAGACGTTTTCCCCAGCCCGCACAGCCGTCGACAGCTTTACCCGATTCCACATCAGGGCTTGCCAATCCGGAGCTTTACCCGGACTTGCACCGGGGTTTGTCGAACGCCGAAGCGTTCGACGGTAGCCGGGTTTCAACCGGCATTGCCCGCATGGATCGACTCTAGCCGGATTTACACCGGCATTGCCGTCGATGTTCCCGAAGCCCGCTTACGCGTCCTCCGGTACTTGGCCTTCGTCCCTGCCCACCATGGCGGGCGGGCATTGGGCCGGAGCGGTTCTCCTTCGGAGCCGTGAGACCTCGCCGTCGTGTTACGGACGCTTTGGTGCTGGCCCCTACCCCAGCTCGTCTCGAACCTGAAACCGGTCCGATCTGAGCTGTGGGCGTCCGGTGAGCCCCCCTGGCTCCCGGCTCGCACTTTGATAGTAGAGTAGGGTAGAGTATAAAGTTTTTGGCTACATAATACTTTCCGTATGTGAAAACTTGCGGAGTATACGAAAAGATAAATTACCCGCAGTAACGACATCCTGTAATGCGATCACTCACCCATTTCAGCCGCTGGTAAGTGCAGAAGTTCCAAATAAAGACGCCGAAAGAATAATTCAGATTATTATTATTGTTTCACCTAAAGGGTAGACCACCAGCTAACGGTGGGTCGCCCCGATTGACCCGGGTAAACCGACCCGTCAAATCGGCGGTGTTGTCGACGATGGGCGGACATGCTAATTGGTGTCTATCCACAATAATCGTTTCCCCGAGGATAGTGGAAGGCTCCGAGAATCTCAGCGAAGTTCCGAATCACAAGGACACGCTTGAAGGCCATGAGGACTGCAACCTCCCCTCGAAACATTTTATAGTGGCGGTCGAACGGACAGCTATGACTGAGAAACTCCCCCCGGCGGTCCACCGTATCGATTGCGGTCGCGTCAACGTCTATCTCGTCGAGGACGATGACGCGCTGACGCTCGTCGACGCCGGGTTGCCCGGGTGTGGGGACGCGATACGAACGGCAGTACGGGCCCAGGGGTACACGATACGGGATCTGGACCGGGTTTTGCTCACGCACTATGATGTCGATCACGTGGGTGCGCTCGCCAAACTCACGCCGGCACTCGACGCCGAGGTGGTCGCCAGTCGGACGGCGGCGGCGATGGTGACCGGTGACCGAACCCCGCCCTTAACGAACCACAAAGGTATTCTCCAGCGAGTCTCCGGACTTTTGCTCTCGACCCCGAACCTCCCTCACGTCCACGTCGAGCACGAGGCCCCGGTCGGAAGTTTCACTGTCTAT
>JBKEGM010000284.1:0-4172 GCA_046710005.1 Natrialbaceae archaeon | reverse complement strand
CCAATCCTAGAACCGTTCACTGGAATGAGATTTGGGTGCGGACTGGACCGTGTCGGCGGCAACGGGCCGATGAAGACTTATACGGCCAACCGGCTAGTGCCCCACAACCAGATGGAAGAGAGCATTTCCGGGTTCAAGGTCCGGGGAGATTGGGCGGCCGTCGTCGAGCACGGCGAACGGGTCACCCGGGCCCTCCGCGACCTCGACGTCAACGAGCCCGATTCGGAGTACTGCGACGCCTTCGAGGAGTGGGAGGAATGGCGCCCGAAAACCCACGAACGGATCGAAGAGGACGTTAGCGAGAAGACCGCTGAGCAAGCCAGCGTCAGCGAAGGCAAGGGTGAAAAAGCCGGGAAAGAGCCCGATGAGGACATCCAGACAGCCGGCGAGAAACTGGAGGAGTCCTACGAGAACCTGGAGAACGGCGAAACCGACGACGCAGTGAACAAGTGGAGCGAATCCATCGACTACGTGACCCGGGCCGCCGACTCGGCAGGCCGAAAAGCCATCCGGCGGCTCGAGGACACGATCTACCAGCGCGTGATGACCCAGCTAGCCCCCTATTATTTCGACAACGAACTGATCAGCGCCAACCTCCAGCAAGCCGGCGATGGCGAGAACTTCGTCTTCGAGGCCAACGTCAATGACGACGACCTCAAAGGGGCAGTGTCCGAGCGCCTCTACGAGTACGAGGACGCGGTCGATCGCTGGCACGTCGATACCGAGAAAGAAACCGAACAGGTCGAGGCCGCCGAAGGCGTCGAACCGCCGCCGTCGGAAAACCGGTCGAAACCCTCCTCGAACTGAAGGGCGAGGGGACGGAAATCGTCGTTCCGGGTCGCTTCGCCCGTTTACTCGGGTGGCGTTTCCCCGGACTCACTCTCGTTTTCTGGGCCGTTGTCCGAGTCAGGTTCGGTCCCGGCACCCCCCGGGTCACCGTTCGCTCCACCGTCGGCGTCGGTCGGTTCAGCGTCGACCGTCCCGTCGTTCCTGGCCGTCCGCGTGAGTCGGGCCTTCATGATGCGGGTGTTCTCGACCTCTTCGACGCGGATCCGAACGTCCTCGTAGCGGATCTCCTCCCCCTCCTGAACGAGACGGCCGGCCCGGTTGAAGATGAAGCCGGCGATCGTCTCGAACTCCTCGCCCTCGGGGATATCGGTGTAGATCGCGTCGTTTACCTCCTCGATATTGACCTCGCCACGGACGAGGATCGCGTCCTCTTCGAGGAACTCGATAGGCTCGTCCTCTCCACCTTCGAGTATCTCGCCAACGATCTCCTCGAGTATGTCCTCCATCGTGACGAGGCCCTCGGTCGTGCCGAACTCGTCGATGACGATGGCCATGTGCATCCGGTTTTCCCGCATCTCGGAGAGCAAGTCGTCGACATTCTTGGACTCAGGGACGTGGAGGGTCGGGTCGATGAGGTCGTCCATCTCGAGGGTTTCGGGGTTGGCTTCGCCGTAGTTTTGGTCCCTGACGAGATCCCGGATGTGAGCGATCCCGATGACGTTGTCGAGACTCCCCTCGTAGACCGGGAGGCGGGCGTGACCGCTATGGACGCAGGTTTCGATGGCCTCCTCGACGCTGGCGTCCTTCGAGACGCCGGTGATGTCGAGTCGGGGCGTCATGACCTCCTTGGCGATGGTGTTGTTGAACCGGAGAGTCCGCTGGAGCATCTCGCGTTCCTCCTCGTCGAGAACGCCCTCGCGCTCGCCTGTCTGGATAATGTTCCGAATTTCGTCGCGAGTGACGTACGACGACTCCATGGACGGGCTGCCGCCGGTGATTTTGTTCACTACGCCCGTCAGATAGTAGAAAAAGGTGATGAGCGGCCATAGCGGCTTCTCAACGATTTTCAGCCCTCTGGCGACGCGCCGGGCGTGCAATTCGGTGTTCTCGACGGCGTAGGATTTGGGTGCGGTCTCACCGAATACCAGAACCATCGACGTGATTCCAAACGACGAGACGAGGACTGCCGTCCCGGGGTCGAAGTAGAACCCGACGATGGTCGTCGAAATCGAGGACATCGTGATGTTGACCATGTTGTTCCCGACGAGGATCGTCACGAGCAAGCGATGGGGGTCATCTTTGAGGGACTTGATCGCCCGCGCGCCACGTTTGCCCTCCTCGACCATCGCGTCGATCTGGTGGTTCGACAGGGAGAACAGCGCGATCTCGGACGACGAGAAGAACCCCGACCCCAGGATGAGGAACCCAATCAGCAGAATACCGACGCCAGTGACGGCAGTCTGATTGAGTTCGATACCGAGTATCTGTGCCATCGGTACCACGGCAGTTTCGACAAGCGGCCCCGCTGCTAGCGGTGTATGCATCGACAATAGACTCTGGAGGCCGTCGCGATTTAAATATTGTTATATGACGGTTTCTCCCGGCCGTCTAGCCCGCACCGAGCAGTTCTGGCGTGGGTCGTCTCTCGAGCCGGCCACGTCTCGATCACCATGCCCCGTTCGGGACGGAACTGTATTCGTCGCCGGACGCGTCGTCAGGGCAGCAGCGCCGCCAAGACGGCCGGGCTCGTCAAGCGACTCACCGGGTCTCGGCGATCGTCGACGAGGCCGCAGGGGGTGATGCCTGGTGGTCGGTTTCGACGTGATCGAGGACGCGATCGCCGGTCTCGCGTAACGTCACGCTTTTTTCGCCGCGAGGCCGATCACCGGGTCGATGCCCGACTTCGACGCGGCCGCGGACGCGATTCGCGACGGTGACCTGGTCGTCTACCCGACCGAAACGGTCTACGGCCTGGGGGCCGACGCACTGGATCCGGACGCGGTCGGACGCGTGTTCGCGGCGAAGGGTCGCGACCGCGACGATCCGATCTCGCTGGGCGTACCCGACGTGGAGACCGCCCTGGAGTACGTCTCCGTGACCGAACGCGAGCGTCGATTCATGGACCGGTTCCTGCCGGGTCCTGTCACCCTCGTCTGCCAAAGACGGGAACCGGTTCCCGACGCATTGACCGCCGGCCGCGACCGTGTCGGGGTCCGGATTCCCGATCACGACCTCGCCGGGTCCCTGCTCGCCCGAATCGCCCCGATTACCGCCACCAGTGCAAACGTCGCCGGACGACCGAGCGTCACCCGGACCGAGGATCTCGATCCCGAGATCCGCGATGCTGCCGCAGTCGTCCTCGATGGTGGCGAAACTGGCGGGACCGGCTCCACGGTGGTCGACCTCGAACGGGGAACGATCCACCGACGAGGGGCGATCGCCGACGAGGTCGAGGCGTGGATCGAGTCGGCGTAGCGACGTCACCATTTCTCACAAACCGAGCAACGACGACATCGTCCTGGTTCGAACGCCACACTCGTCACTGTACTCGCAGGAATCACATTTGGACCGATCCCGGAGTCTCGCCGGTGGCCCGTCGAGTGAGCGAACCGTCCGAAGCGTTTGCCGATACACGGCCTTTTGTTGTGTCCCGATCCGAACGTCTCGGATTCTCCCAGAGGCTGGATATTCGACGATCGCTCGTTCGACGGGCGATTCCCGCTCCCATGCCAGCGCCTTGGCCGCTGCAACAGCGTGAACACGCTGGGGCTCCCAGACGCCCCGGTCCGGAGGCGAGCCGGCCGAGATGATCACGGGCCGATCCGGTTCCGAGAGCACTTTGTGAGCGATCCCGACACAGTCTCGGCCCTCGAATCGGACGTTCCGGGCCGGAGGAGCGGTGAGGTCGGCCCAGTCATCGCGTTTTCGACGGGTTTGCCGCAGGCGATCACGATACTGCGACGGCGATACCTCGATGGGCAGCGTCGAGAGCATGCGGTCGTCCCCGTCGATCAGATCAGGGTACTGGGACGCAAGGTTGCGGACGTGCTGGACGATTTCCGGCGGGGCCCGGTCGTCGCGACGTATGTAATAGAGCTTTCGAGGGCAGTAGGCTGCCACCCGGAGGTTACTGAAAGCAACGGTCATGGCAGCGCTGGGCGTCCCATCGAATTTGAACCTTCGCACAAGTGAGGATAGCTCCCACCCAAGAATACCTAGAACGAGACGTTCGTTTCCATCCCCTCGGTCGCGTCGTCGAGACCGTCCTCTTTCACGTCCCCCGTCAGCCGCGTGGAAAGATCCGCATCCGGGAGGATCGTTTCGAACTCGTCCCGGAACCGATCGTTTGACCGTCGTGCCTCGTCCCTGGCCCGGATGACACG